>JAZTWB010000001.1:0-13707 GCA_045635645.1 Faecousia sp.
CAGAGACTTATGATAGACCCGGGAGGCACGGAGGGAACCCCGCCGGTGAACCACAACCCCCTTGCTTGCCAGACGGCCCAGCAGCAGCGCGCCTGCCGCCGCGGTATTGCCGCCGCCCACCACAGCCACGGTTTTGCCCCGGTAGAACATACCGTCGCAGGAGGCGCAGTAGTGGACGCCCTGTCCCAGCAGCTCCTGCTCACCGGGAACGTCCA
This sequence comes from Faecousia sp., assembly GCA_045635645.1. Taxonomy (GTDB): domain Bacteria; phylum Bacillota; class Clostridia; order Oscillospirales; family Oscillospiraceae; genus Faecousia. The sequence goes on from JAZTWB010000001.1 coordinate 216, forward strand.
GCTTTTTCGGCTCAGCGCCGGTGGCGATGACCAGGGTTTTGCTGCGGAACGTACCGGCATCGGTGTGGGCAACCTTAATGTCACCGGTCAGCTCCAGGGCGTTGACCTGGGTGAAGATGCTCTCCGCGCCGAAGGATTCCGCCGCCTGGCACATCTGCTGGCCTAAGGTATAGCCGTCGATTCCCACCGGTGCGCCGGGGTAGTTGTCAATCTGGGGCGTTTCCACCATCTGGCCGCCGGCGGCCAGCTTTTCCAGCACTGCCACGGCCATACCTGCCCGGGCAGCGTAGAGCGCGGCGGTGTAGCCGCCCGGCCCGCCGCCCACAATGAGCATATCATAGATTTTATCCATAGGATGACTCCTTCCTTGGCTCTCCCTTTGGCATTACAACGTGCCCCGCAATAACAACCATAATTGTCAATTGTCCATTGTCAATTGTCAATTTTTACAGCATTGCCAGAATCTGGGCCTTGGGCTTTGCGCCGGCGGACTGCTTCACAATCTCGCCCTTTTCCACCACCATCAGTGTGGGAATGGTCATAATCCGGTACTGGGCTGCCAGCTCCGGCTCCTCGTCCACATTGACCTTGCAGACCTTAATGTCCTCCCGCTCAGCGGCAATCTCGTCTAAGATAGGGCCTACCATACGGCAAGGGCCGCACCAGCTTGCCCAGAAGTCCAGCAGAACGGTCTTTTCAGAGGCAAGCACCTCTGCGTCAAAATTTTCCTTGGTAATGTGCAATACTGCCATTTTATTCTCCTTTGATTCGCGCGTCAATCCGCTCTAAGGCGTAGCGCATTTTTTCATAAGTCTCCGGGGTGATCTTGTTTAGGTGGTTGCCCTCGTAGGCTGCCATCGCCTGGGCGATGCGCACCACGCGCAAGGGCTTTTCCTCCTCGGCAACGGTGAAAATAGGCGTGCAGGAATAGTCTGTGATTTTCGTTTCGCCGGTACGGTTGTCCTTGGTGATTTCCAGCTCCAGCGTCACGGAATACTCCGAGCCTGCCCGGCTGGCATCGGAGAAGAAATCGCCCAGAGAATAGGCAACAAACCGTCCGCTTTCTGGCTGGAAGGTCATCTTCTGCACGTAGTGGGAGTGGGTGCCGATGATGGCGTCCACGCCGTTATTGTGCATTACAGAGACAATCTCCTCCTGGCTTTCGCTGATGGTGTTGTTAAACTCACTGCCCCAGTGAAGCAGCGCAATCACCAAATCCGGCTTCTCCTTGGCAACCGCCGAGAGAATGCTCGTAATTTTCTCGGTGTTTACCGTCTGGTAGACGCTGTCGTAGTCAGAATACAGCACGTTGACGCAGTCCTCACTGCCGGGGGGCAGCGCCATACCGTCCATACCCTTGGTAAAGGCCACAAAGGCAAGCTTGACCCCCTGCACGGTGCGAATGGTGTAGCCCTTTTCGGCTTTGAATTCCTCGTTGGTCTTGTACACGCCCAGCGGCTCCATACCGGTGCTGCGGATTGCGTCAATGGAGGCGGTCAAGCCCGACAGACCCTTGTTAATGGAGTAGGAGTTTGCCATCTGCACCAGATCCACGCCCGCCTTTTGCAGGGCGGTCGCCATAGACTGGGGCGCGGAGAAGCTTTCGCCGTAGGGCTCACCGTAGAGTGTGCCCTCAAAATTGACAGATGCAATATCCGCGTCCGCCAGCAGGTGCGCCACGTCCATAAAGGTATCGGTGTACAGATACCCACCGCCGCCGGCTGCCACCGTTGCGGCGTTGATGTTCAAGTCTCCCGCCGCGGCATAGCGAATGACTGTGGTGGGCGGGGCGGTCTCCTCTGCGCTTTCGGTGGTGGTAGAGGTGTCTTCGGTCACAGGCGTATTTGGCTTGGGGGTCTTCTTCGGCAGGCAGACAATCAGCACGCCGCAGGCAACCAGCACCGCCGCTGCGGCAATCAGACGAATGCGAAACGCCCGCTTGCGGGATTTGGCTCTTTCTTCAGAGCGCGCCTGACGCTGCCGTCTGCGTTCTTCCGGGTCAGTCAGCACCGGCGACACCTCCTTTCTGAAATATAGATTATTTTACACCATTTTTACCGATTTCACAAGTGCGAAAAAGCAAAACCTTTACAATGCCGATTTTTTGCGGTAGAATAAGAAAAAAACAGGAGGTGCGCAGTATGTATCAAGACGCAAAGGAAGAACTGCAGCGGCTGGAAGAAGCCCTTTTGGCCGAGCAGGAGGAAGAAACCGTTCCTGCCGAGCCGGAATTTGAACTTGAAATTGAATTTGAAGATGACGAGCCCGCCCCCTCCGGCGGCGCAGGTCTTACGGTGGCGATTGTTCTGATTTCCCTGCTCACTGCCGGTGTGCTGGGGGCTTTTGTCTGGTGGATTATCCGCTACGGGAGCGCGCTTCTGTGAGCGCACCTGTCGGCCGGTTTGCACCCACCCCCTCCGGGCGGATGCACCTTGGCAACGTGTTTGCCGCGCTGATTGCCTATCTGTCGGTGAAGTCCCGGGGCGGCACGTTTGTGCTGCGTATGGAGGATTTGGACACCCAGCGCACCAGCGAGGAATACGCCCGGGTGCTGCGGGAGGATTTAATCTGGCTGGGTCTTACGTGGGATTTGGAGACCCCGCCCCAGAGCCAAAGAAGCGCCGTTTACGACCGGTATTTTGACCGGCTAAAAGAACTGGATTTGCTCTATCCCTGCTACTGCACCCGCAGTCAGCTCCACAGCGTCAACGCCCCCCACTTATCCGACGGTACTTACCTCTACCCCGGCACCTGCCGGAATCTGCCGGCGCATACCCACTTTGACCGCCCGCCGGCTTGGCGGGTAACCGTGCCGGACAGGGAGTGGGTTGTGGAGGATTTGGCGCAAGGGGTATATAAAGAAAATCTGCTGACCCACTGCGGCGACTTTGTGGTACGCCGGGCAGACGGGGTATACGTATATCAGCTGGCGGTCACCGTGGATGACGGGGAAGCCGGCGTGACTGAGGTGGTGCGGGGTACGGATTTGCTCAGCTCCGCCCCCAGACAGATGTATCTGCAGGAGCTTTTCGGCTTTCCCCACCCTGGGTATGGCCACGTGCCGATGCTCGTTGCGCCGGACGGGCGCAGGCTCAGCAAGCGGGATAAGGATATGGACTTAGGTTATCTGCGTGACCACGTCACCGCCGAAGCCCTTTTGGGTCTGCTTGCCTACAGCGCCGGTCTGACAGACAGACTGCAGAGCCTGTCGGCAACAGAGCTTATTGGGGAATTTTCCTGGGAGAAGCTGCAAAAGGAAAGCATTTGTATCGACCTTTCACCGCTGCTGCGGTAGAATATTTTAAGGAGACTTGACTATGAACAAGAAACCTGTTTTGGTGGTACTGGCCGCCGGTATGGGCAGCCGCTACGGCGGACTGAAGCAGATTGACCCGGTGGGCTCTTGCGGCGAAGCGAATTTGGACTACTCGCTGTTCGACGCCCACGAGGCAGGCTTTGAAACAGCCGTTATCATCATCAAAAAGATGATTGAAAAGGACTTTATGGACACCGTGGGCAAGCGGCTGGAAAAGTGTCCGATGGAAATCCGCTACGCATTCCAGGAGCTGGATAAGCTGCCGGAAGGCTTCGCCGTTCCCGAGGGCCGCACCAAGCCCTGGGGTACCAGCCACGCGGTGCTTTGCGCCAAGGACGTGATTGGCGATGCCCCCTTTGCGGTGGTCAATGCCGACGATTACTACGGCAAGCAGGGCTACCGGGAGCTGTATAACTTCCTGTGCAAGGCGGAGGGCAACGGCGGCTACTGTATGGTAGGCTACCAGCTGGGCAAAACCGTCACCGACAACGGCTCTGTGGCCCGGGGCGTGTGCAACGTGGACGAACAGGGTAATTTGACCCACATCGTGGAGCGCACCCGCATCGAAAAGTACGAAGGCGGTATCCACTTTACCACCGACGACGGCGCAACCTGGGAGGATTTGGCAGAGGATACCCCGGTATCTATGAATATGTGGGGCTACACCCCCGATTTTCTGGACATCATTGAAGCGGACTTCCCCCGTTTCCTTACCGAAGAAGTACCTGCCAACCCCGCCAAGGCGGAAATGTTCCTGCCGATGACGGTAGGCAAGCTGCTGAAAGAAGACAAATGCACCGTAAAGGTGCTGCGCACCGCCGACAAGTGGTTCGGCGTGACCTACGCCGCCGACAAGCCCGGCGTGGTGGCGGCGCTGCGGGAGATGACCGACAAGGGTCTCTACCCCGACGGTCTTTGGAAATAAATTTTCGAACCTTTTTGCTCCATAGGAATATCTTGGAATGAGCGGTGATTCACCGCAAAAAATTTCGGAGGTATGAACTATGTGTAACAATAACGGTTTCTGCGGCGGCAACATTTGCTGGATTATCCTGATTATCATTCTGCTGTGCAACTGCGGCGGTAACGGCGGCTTCCTGAGCAACGGCAATGGCTGTGGCTGCGACAACAACTGCGGCTGCTGCTAATTAACAAAGGAAAAGGGTGCGCGATGCGCACCCTTTTTTTGTTAAGCGGTCATTGTCAATTTTTGCCGCTGCTGTGTCTTTTCTTTGGGAAGCGGTGCGGTATGCCTCCGGCGGGTAACTTTCTTGTTCCGGCAAGAAAGTCACCAAAGAACCAGCTTAAGGGGTGGCTCGAGCTCCCGCTCGAGATGCGTTCCCCTTAAGAATCCCCCAGCCCTTCTATTTCAGCGCTCAAAAGAGAATACCTTGCAAATAGCTTCTTAAAGAAGAGAATACAATAATTCTCAATTTTCAATTCTCAATTCTGGCTGCTGCCATTACCGCAGCCGCCAGCATCGGCGCAAGCAGCATACCCCCCACGCCCCAGAAGCGATAGCCCAAATACAGGCACACAAGGGTCGCCAGTGGGTCAAGCCCTAAATGTCTGCCCACCAGCCGGGGCTCTAATACCGTGCGGGTGAGAAAGGCGGCAGCGTAGGTCAGCAGCAGACCCACTGACAAAAGGTGCTGCCGGCGCAGCAGGCAAATCAGCGCCCAGGGCAGCAGGACAATCCCCGTACCCAAAAGGGGTACGGCGTCCACCACCGCCACTGCCCCCGCCCAGAGAGGGGCGTAGGGTATCCGCAGCAGGAGAAACCCGGTGATTACCACGCAAAAGGTGATGCCCGACAGCTTCAGCTGGGCCTTCAACCAGCCCCAAAGGGCGGTCTTTGCCCGCTGTAGCGGCGGCAGCAGCTTGGTTTTTATCCCGTCGGGCAGTCTTTCCCCCAGCAGCGTTTTCAGTCTCGGCAGACGGGCAGAGAGCATAAACGCCGATAAAATTCCCGTGCCGATTCCCAGCGCGCCGTCGGGAACACGGCTTAAAAAGGCGGAAATCGCCCCGGGCAGACCCACCGTCGCCTGTTCCATCAGCGCCGTGCCGGAGGAGAACAGCCGCTTCACCGCGCCGGTCATCAAAGGCCGCACCCCCTCCGGCGCCCGATCTGCGGCAGACTCCAAATACAACCGCACCCGGTCGGCGGTGGCGGTTGCAGTTGCCTGCAAATCCGGCAGACGCCCCGCAAGCATACCCAGCTCCTTGACGATTGCCGCCCCTAAAATTCCCACCAGCACAAGCAGCAGAAGCAGTGTCAGGGACACCCCCACCCCCGCCGATGCCCAGCGGGGCAGGCGCAGCCGTGTACCCAGCTGCACCGCCGGCTCTGCCGCCAGCGCCAGCAGAAGACCCAGTCCGAAGGGCAGTGCAAGGGGCAGCAAAAACCGGAAAAACAGCCACACAGCGAAAAATCCCCCTGCTATCAGGGCAATGCGGTAAGCGGTCTTTCGGTACATAGCCGTCTCCTTTCCGGGTCAAACAAACAATTACTCCTTACAGCCTACCCTTTCAGAAAAATAAATATACCTGAAAATCCCGTCTTGGCAAGAAAGAAAAGCTGTGTTATACTACAAGAAAATAAGGAGTGCTTTATGGAGACAGAGACAAAAAACTTTTATAAATCCCCCCTGTTTTGGCCCATTGTCATCGGCACAGTTGCCTTTTTGTGCGCGGTGATTTTCGTGGTGGGCGCCCTGTCCCGCCCCAGCCCCAATGCCTCTGCGCAGGACAGCACCGGGCAGGAAACTACCACGGAGACCACCCTGCCGCCCCCGGCAGCAAACCCCATCGGTATGGGGGATTTTGCGATGGAAAACGGTTACCTTTACTGCCTGTCCACCCCCTCGGTGCTGGGCATTGACGTGTCCACCTGGCAGGGCGAAATCGACTGGGCGCAGGTAAAAGAGGTCGGCGTGGAGTACGTGATGATTCGCGGTGGCTACCGGGGCTCGGAGTCCGGCGTGGTGTATGAAGACGACCGGGCAAAGGCAAACTATGCCGGCGCGTCCGCGGCGGGCATCAAGGTGGGCGCATACTTCTTCTCCCAGGCCATCACGGTTGAGGAGGCAAAGGAGGAGGCGGATTTCCTGCTGAATCTCATAAAGGACTGGCAGGTGGAAATGCCTGTGGTCTTTGACTGGGAGTACATTGACCCGGACGCCCGCACCCAAAAGGTGGACGCCCGCACCCTCACCGACTGCATCAAGGCCTTCTGCGACAAGGTGCGCTTAGCCGGCTATCAGCCAATGGTCTATTTCAATGCGGACTTGTCCTTCAAGGGGGTACATCTGCGGGAGCTGACGGACTACGGCTTCTGGCTGGCGCAGTACGACACGGTACTCAACTACCCCTACAAAATCGATATGTGGCAGTACACGGAGACCGGCTCTGTGCCCGGCATCTCCGGCAATGTGGATATTAACCTCCACTTCCCCTACGGGCAGTAAGAACAGTTTAAGGAGTTTGCAATGGTGAAATATTTGACGATTTTTCTGGTATCTATGGTGCCCATCATCGAGCTGCGGGGCGCGATGGTGATGGCGATGGCGCCGGGTATGGACATTCCCTTCCCGCTGGCGCTGGCGATCTGCGTGATTGGCAATATGCTCCCCGTGCCCGTTATCTACTTTTTCGCAAGAAAGGTGCTGATTTGGGGCAGCGACAAAAAGTACATCGGCAAGTTCTTCTCTTTCTGTCTGGAAAAGGGCGAGCACGCCGGTCAAAAATTGGTAAAGACCACCGGCAGAGGCGGTCTGTTCATCGCGCTGATGCTGTTTGTGGGCATTCCCCTGCCCGGCACCGGCGCGTGGACCGGCACACTGGGCGCAAGCTTTTTGGATATGGGCTTTAAGTCCACGGTGCTGGCGGTCTCTCTGGGCGTTATCTTAGCAGGTATTATTATGGCGCTGGCAAGCACCGGCGTATTTGCCGTTATCGGTTTGTAACAGGAGGTTATTTATGGATTGTCTGTTTTGTAAAATCATCGCGGGGGAGATTCCCTCCACCAAGGTCTACGAGGACGAGCTGGTGTACGCCTTCCGGGATATTGCCCCTCAGGCACCCACCCACATTCTGGTGATTCCCAAGACGCATTTGTCCGGTATGAACGATGTCACTGCAGAAAACAGCGGCGTGATTGCCCACATTTTCGAGGTCATTCCCCAAATTGCCGCTGAAGAAAAGCTGGAAAATGGCTACCGGGTGGTAAGCAACTGCGGCGCAGATGCCGGTCAGACCGTTTTTCACCTGCACTTCCACATTTTAGGCGGCAAAGAACTGACCCTGGAAATGGCTTGACAAATTCTGCCAGGCTGATATAATTGTCTTAATCGCATACAACTATCTTCGGGGAGCCAATTGGCTGAGAATGGAGCAATCCTAAACCCGTGAACCTGATACGGTCAGTACCGTCGTAGGAAAAGATGCAAACGTGCCTTAATGATTTATCGCATTGCACCTTAGACGGTTGCAATGCGATAATTTTATTTGGGAGGTTGTCTTATGAACAACACAAAACTGCGCGCCCTGACAGAGGGCGCAATCCTCATCGCGCTGGCAGAAATTTTAAGTCTTCTGCCCCTGTACAAATTCCCCTGGGGCGGGTCGATTGACTTAGGAATGCTGCCCATCATCATCTTCTGTGTCCGGTGGGGCTTCGGCCCGGGTATGATTGCCACCACCGCCCACGGCATTTTGCAGGCACTGCTGGGAAGCTCCGGCGGCTTTGTGGGCTGGCAGAGCTTTTTGGGCGATTATCTGGTGGCCTACGCGGTGCTGGGCGTGGCAGGTCTTTTCCGGGGTAAGTTTATCCCCGCCACGCTCATTGCCTGCGCCGTCCGTTTCCTCGTCCACTATGTGGTGGGCGCAACCGTTTGGGGCGAGTATATGCCGGAAAGCTTTTTCGGTATGACCATGACCACCCCCTGGGTGTACTCCGCGCTGTACAACGGCTGCTATATGGTGCCTTGCACCGTTTTGGTGCTCACCGCCGGTCTGCTGCTGACCAAAACCCCTGTGAAAAAATACATTTTAAGACAGGATATGTAAAGAAAAGGGAGAGTCTTTCGACTCTCCTCTTTTTATAACGTTGTAATCAGGAAATATCCCAGCACCACGATGCCTAAGACAATGCGGTAAACACCAAAGGCCTTAAAGCTGTGGTTGCGGACATACTCCATCAGACCCTTAATCACCAGCAGGCTCACAATAAAGCTCACCACGCTGCCCACTGCCAGAACGCCCCATTCCGTGCCGGTGGGCATTGCCGCCTCGCCACCCATAATATCCAGCGCATATTTCAGCGCCTTCAATGCGCTGGCGCCCAGCATCGTGGGAATGGCCAGGAAGAAGGAAAACTCCGCGCCGGCAGACCGTCCCACGCCCAGCAAAATCGCGCCCAAAATGGTCGAGCCGCTGCGGGACGTACCGGGCACCAAGGCAAGGCACTGGAAAATGCCGATAAACAATGCGGTTTTCCAGTCCAGCGCGTCCACGCTCTCAATGTGTCTGCCCCGGGCGCCGTTGCCCTTTTCCAGAAACAAAAACGCCACGCCATAGACCACCAGGGCAATTGCCACCACAATATAATTATACAGATGGGCGTCCATCCAGTCGTCCAGCACAAGACCGATAACCGCCGACGGCAGCACCGCCACAATCACCTTCAGCCACAGCGTCCAGGTGCTGCGCTTCTGGGCGGCATCCTTTTTGGGGGAGAAGGGATTCAGCTTGTGGAAAAACAGGGCGATCACCGCGAAAATCGCGCCCAGCTGAATCACCACCTGGAACATCTCGTAAAAGGCCTCTGTCACCTTCAGAGTGATAAACTCGTCCAGCAGAATCATATGTCCCGTAGAGGAGATGGGCAGCCACTCGGTCACGCCCTCCACGATGCCGAACAGCACCGCCTTTAACAGCTCAATCAATGTTGTCATAAGAAACTCCTTGTAAGTTGAGAATTGAGAATTATTGTCCGCTTATTATACCATTGATACCTTTTGGTTGCAAGAAAATTTTGCCTGTTAACATTTTCGGGTGAAACTATTTACAAAAAATTCACCGCAAATGGAAAAAATGCGTTATAATAGTAAAAATGACAACTTTAGGAGGTTTTGGCTATGGCAATCTCTGTTTTGATTGTAGAAGACGACCCCAATATCCGGGAGCTGCTGCAAATGTATTTGGAGCGGGACGGCTACGCCGTGACGGTGGCTGCCGACGGCGGACAGGGTTTGGAGAAGTTCCGCGCCATTAAGCCCGATTTGGTGCTTTTAGACGTGATGATGCCCGTGATGGACGGCTGGGCAGTGTGCAAGGCCATTCGCGCCGAGGGAAGCACCCCGGTGATTATGCTCACCGCCAAGGGCGAAACCGATGACAAGGTCACGGGGCTAAAAGCCGGCGCGGACGATTACGTGACCAAGCCCTTTGAAATGAAGGAGCTGCTGGCCCGCATTGAGGCGGTGCTGCGCCGGTCTGACCGGGCAGGCGAAAGCAGCAAGGCCCGGCGGCTGGTGTTTGACAAGCTGATTGTCGATATGGACGCCTTTGAGCTGTCCGTGGACGGCAAAAAGGTGGACACGCCCCCCAAGGAAATGGAGCTTTTATTCTACCTTGCCTCCTCTCCCAACCGGGTCTACACCCGCAACCAGCTGCTGGACGAGGTGTGGGGCTTTGACTATTTCGGCGACAGCCGCACCGTGGACGTGCACATCAAGCGCCTGCGGGAGAAGTTAGAGGGCGTATCCGACAAGTGGAGCGTGAAAACCGTTTGGGGCGTGGGATATAAGTTTGAAGTTCTTTAAGATTGCAAATTTTTAATTGACATTGAGGTAGTATCTATGAAAACCACCTTCAGCCGCGCCTTTTTCCCTGCCGCCATTGTGCTGCTTGCCGCCCTTTTGCTGGTAGGCGCATCACTGCAGGTGCTGGTGCGGAATCTGCTCACCAAGCAGACCGAGAGCAATCTGAAGACCGACTGCGCCACCATCGCCGACCTTGCCGCCGCCTACTACACCCAGGGTGTGGTCTCCCGGCAGGACTTCTTTGTGAATCTGTCCGTTGCCACCCGGGTCAGCGGCGCTGACGCGGTGATTTGCGACAGCAGCGGTCGGCTGGTGCTTTGCTCCGACTCCCCTATGGGCTGCCGCCATCAGGGTATGGTGATTGATAAAACCTACCTGCAGCAGGTCTTTGCCCAAGGGGTAGTGTCCGACACCGGCATGGTGCAGGGTCTGTATCAGGAATCCCGCTATGTGGTGGGTATGCCCATTTTGGACAGCAACCGCCATCCGGTGGGCATTGTTCTGCTGTCCACACCGGTGAGTAAGGCCCTGTCATTGCTGGACAAGCTCACCGACACCTATCTTCTGGTTTCCGTGCTGGTGGTGCTGGTGGCGGTAACGGTGATTACCTATATGGCCCGGAAGCAAAGCTCCCCATTGCGGGATATGGCTAAGGCCGCCAGCGATTTTGGTCACGGACAGCTTTCCGCCCGTGTTTCCGTGGACGAGGACAGCCCCCGGGAGGTGCAGGAGCTGGCGCTGGCCTTTAACAATATGGCGTCCTCCCTCCAGCAAAGCGAATACCGCCGGCAGGAGTTTGTGGCAAACGTGTCCCACGAGCTGAAGACCCCTATGACCACCATTTCCGGCTACTTGGACGGTATGCTGGACGGCACAATCCCCCCGGAGCGCCACAACCATTATATGAATCTGGTTTCCCAGGAGACCAAGCGGCTGAGCCGTTTGGTGCGGAGTATGCTGGACATCTCCCGTATGCAGGCCCAGGAGAGCTTCCCGGCGGAGACGCTGGAGCGGTTTGACCTGTGCGAGTGCGCCGGCAAGGTGCTCATCACCTTCGAGCAGAAGATTACCGGCAAACAGCTCCTTGTGGACGTGGATTTCCCCGAACACGCCGTCTACACCCGGGCCAATCAGGACGCCATCACCCAGGTGCTGTACAATCTGGTGGACAACGCCGTAAAATTCTGTCCACAGGAGGGAATGCTGTCGGTTTCCGTCCGGGAGGACGGCGGACGGCTGTACGTATCCGTTGGCAACGACGGCCAGACCATTCCCCCGGAGGAGCTGCCGCTGGTGTTTGACCGTTTCCACAAGATAGACAAGAGCCGGGCAATGAATCGGGACGGCTGGGGGCTGGGTCTTTACATTGTAAAAAATATCATTGACCGTCACGGAGAGGACATTTCCGTCACCAGCCAAAGGGGCAAAACGGAGTTTACCTTCACACTCCCGCTGGTGAATTGAGGTTTATCTATGGACAAGCAATCTTTTGAATACCGCACCGGCAGCACCCGCCCGCCGAAAAATCACCGGGGGCTGATTGCCTTTCTGCTGATTTGCATCATCTTTCTGTGCGGCGTGGTGAGCCTGCTGGGGCACTTGAATATCCGCCTGCTCAGCCAGCTAAGAGAGCAGGGGGCGGTGTCCTTTTCCCAGGGCGACAGTCAGCCCGGCGGAACGGACGCGCTCAGTCTGACTTGTGAGGGAATGGTCTTGCAGGAGCTGCCCAAGCTCTACCAATCCCTTTACGATTTGCCCGAGGGGCTTTATGTGTCCGGTGTAGAGCCCGGCTCTGCCGCGGCAAAAGCGGGCATTTCCCCGGGAGACGTATTGCTGACGGTAAATGCCACCGCCATAACCCGGCTGGACACCCTGCAAACCCTGCTTGACGGCGCCGATGCCGTAAATCTCACCCTTTACCGAAACGGCAGTACATTTGCCTGCAGCTTAGACTAACAGGAGGCGCTTATGAAACCCATTTACACAACGGAATTTACCCTGTCGGACATTCACACCGACTGCTTCGGCAGGCTGAAAACCTCCGCGCTGCTGCAGTTTGTGCAGGAGGCGGCGGGACAGCACTGCGCCCTTTTGGCGGTGGACCGGGAAAAGCTCTCCCAAATGCACCTGTTCTGGGCAATCAGCCGCAGCCGGGTGCAGATTACCCGCCTGCCGGAAAGCGGGGAGAAAATCACCCTGCAGACCTGGCCTATGCCCACCACCCGGGTGGCATACCCCCGCAGCGTGGTGGCCTATGACGATAAGGGGCAGGAGCTGTTCCGCTCCATCAGCCTGTGGATACTGATGGACGAGCGGGCGCGGACGATGGTGCTGCCCGGCAAAAGCGGCATCACCGTGGACGGCATTTCCACCGGCACGGAGCTTTCCGTACCCCACGCCATCGCCTCCCGTCCTATGGAAAATACCGCCGATTACAAGGTGGGCTACTCTCTCTTAGACCGCAACGGGCATATGAACAACACCCGGTATATGGACTGGGTGGCGGATTTGCTGAGCGCCGCCTTCCACGAAAAGCACCCGGCGCGGGAGTTTACGGTGTGTTATCTCAACGAGGCCCGGGAGGGGGACGGGATTTTTGTCTCCTATGAGCTGTCTGACGGGCCGGTTCTCACAGTGGACGCCAACCGACAGGGTGAGAGAATTTTTTCTGCCCAGGTTGTATTTTAACGTTGTTCTGTAAACCAAGCCGGTTTTCCCCGTTTTCGGTGGAAAACCGGCTGATTTTTTGTGTTCGCCTTGAAAACAGGGGGTTTATAGGGGATATTTCCCCCTTTCGCTGTGGAAAAGGTTGTGGAGAATGTGGATAACTTATGTTTACATAACCACAAAAAATCCCATAATTTTACCATTATGTAAACCGATGTTCCGTCACACAACAATGGACAATGGACAATTGACAATTGACAATTCCTCTCTGGCAAGGGATAAGATTTGCAACTTTTTGGAAAAAAGCGAAAAATTATTGCAAATACTTATAGACATTCTTTTTTTTATGTGTTAAGATGTATTCGGTGAAAATTGGGTTTTAACAAAATCCAATGGACAGTTTTTAAATCAGCGGCACTGCCGCATACCATTTAATAGGAGGAAACACTATGCAAATCGATCTGAAGAAGTATGGCATTACCGGTACCACCGAGATTGTCTACAACCCCACCTACGAGCAGCTGTTCGAGGCCGAGATGGACCCCACCCTGGAGGGCTTCGACAAGGGTCAGCTCACCGAGCTGGGCGCTGTCAATGTTATGACCGGCATCTACACCGGCCGCTCCCCCAAAGACAAGTTCATCGTTATGGACGAAACCTCCAAGGACACCGTGTGGTGGACCTC
>JAZTWB010000002.1:0-4623 GCA_045635645.1 Faecousia sp.
GGCACCTCTGGAGAACGCTGTGGAGTGGAAGCACTATGACAAGGATGGCATCAAGGGCCTCCGGGAAACTTCCACCATGCCCGGCAGCGCCGGTTCTTCCTGGTACTTCATGCGCTACATCGATCCCGAGAACAACGAGACCTTCTGCGATCCCAAGCTGCTGGAGCACTGGATGCCCGTAGACCTGTACATCGGCGGCCCTGAGCACGCAGTTGGCCATCTGATGTATTCCAGAATCTGGAACCGTTTCCACTATGATAACGGCCTGTCTCCTGTGAAGGAGCCCTTCAAGAAGCTGGTGCACCAGGGTATGATTCTGGGTGAGAACGGCATCAAGATGGGCAAGCGCTTTCCGGAATTCGTGGTCAATCCCAGTGGCATCGTGCGGGAATACGGCGCAGTTACCCTGCGTCTGTACGAAATGTTTATGGGTCCGCTGGAGGTAAGCAAGCCCTGGAGCACCACCGCTGTGGCAGGTGCAAGAAAGTTCATTAACCGCGTCTGGAACTTCTTCACCGAAAACGCCAATATCACCGACAGCGACGACGGCAAGCTGACCAAGATTTATCACCAGACCGTGAAGAAGGTCACCGCTGACTTTGAAATGCTGGGCTTCAATACAGCCATTGCCCAGATGATGACCTTTGTTAATGAGGTGTATAAGAACGGCACTTGTCCCAGAGAGTATGCCGAGGGCTTTATCAAGATGATTTCCTGCATTATCCCCCACGTGGGTGAGGAAATCTGGCAGGCACTCGGTCATACCGACACCATCGCCTACGAGAGCTGGCCCACCTACTGCGAGGATAAGTGTAAGGATAGCGAGGTCACCATTGCGGTGCAGGTGAACGGCAAAATGCGCGGTACTGTGGTGATGGAGGCCGACCTGGACAATGACACTGTGGTGGCAAATGTCCTTGCTGATCAGAAAATCACCGCGTTTTTGGAAAAGAACGGCGGCAGCATTATCAAGACCATCGTTGTCAAGAACAAATTGGTGAATCTGATTGTAAAATAAGCCCCGCTTGTCAAAAATGTGTCAAAAAGGGTGAAAACCCGCTTGACAAAAACCGAAATTCAGCATATAATAGTCGAGCCGATATGGCCCTGAACGTGTCCAGGATTTAGCCGGACACCATCGGAGGGAGGGAAAACAATGTCTGAAATTCGCGTAAAGGAAAACGAATCCTTGGAGAGCGCTCTGCGTCGTTTTAAGCGTAGCTGTGCCAAGGAGGGTGTTATCGCTGAAGTCAGAAAGCGCGAGCATTACGTCAGCCCCAGCCTGAAGCGTAAGCAGAAGTCCGAAGCTGCCCGTAAGAACAAGAAGAAGTTCTATTAAGATTCCCTCTTAATATGCAAAGCTGACCCCACAGACAAATGTCTGTGGGGTTTTGTTATAGCTTGCTCAGTTCCTGATATAGCCCAACCACACCCCGTACCCCAAGGCGGTACGCTTCTTCGGCAAGGTCAGAAAGATCCTGCTTTGTGCGTCCCAGAGTAAAGACTGCCCGGTTGGGGAAAACCTCTGTGCGGTAGTGGCAAAACAGCCTTTTGTTATACAACGGCAGATTTTTTGTCGGGGGTGAAGGTGCTGCGGAACAGCCTTTTTCGGTGACGGCAAACTGCACCGTTTCCGGTGCCAGTTCCAGATATGCACCTTGCTCCAGCCAGGGACGCAGATAGACTTCCGGCGCTTTGTTTATCGGAACGGGGGATAAAAATACCGGACAGCCCAATGTCCTTGCATAGACTTCCGTGGCGGCAACCGGGCAGGGGAGGGCGTTCAGGAGAAAACGCACCATCTGCATACTCTCCTCCGTTGCTTCGTTCTGAAAGTCCAGCAGGATTGCCGATGGAGAAAATTTATCCACCAGCTGCGTAAGCTGCTCTGCTACCAAAGCCGGGTTATGCTTGCATACAGGCATACTGTCGTCCAGCAGCAGTATGCTGCCGGTGGGCAGCGCATCGGGTATATTGCATAGTCCTGCGCCATAGGAAGAGAAGCGCAGCGCCATATATGCGGTGTTCTCCGGCGGTGTCAGACCGATTTCCCTCTGTGTTATGGCGAGAAACACCTTGGAAAACATAGACAAATCCCTCCCGCTGTGATATAATACTATCGCATTTTATGAAAGGGGGTTGGGGCGTATGCCCATTTCCTTCCTGCCTGCGCTGCTGGCAGACAGACTTACCGACCTGTCACCGCAGCTTTTAGAGCGCAGGGGCATCAAACTGCTGATGCTGGATTTTGACAATACCATCGTGCCCTATACCACCAACGAGCCAACGAAAGAAATGGCACAATGGCTGAAAATGATGGCCCAGTCTTCCATTGCCCTGTGCGTAGTTTCCAATAGCAAGCGTGATAGGGTAAAGGTGTTCTGCAAAGCCTATGGAATAGACTGCATTACCCACGCAAAGAAACCTTTTTCAAAAGGGATTTCTCAGTGCCTTGCCAAATACGGCTTGCCGCCGGAATCTTGCGCACTGGTGGGTGACCAGATTTACACAGATGTGCTGGGCGCTAACTGCGCCGACGTGCAGTCGGTTCTGGTAAAGGCTATTGACAACCATAATTTCTGGCTGAAGGCACGGCACGTGCTGGAAAAGCCTTGGATTTTTGCAGCACGCAAAAGGAGGATAACCGATGAAAAATCTTGATAAATACCTGTCCCTGCTGGGCGCTAAGGCGGACGGTCTGCTGCTGACCAGCCGCTACAGCCGCCATTACGGCGCAGAATATGATATTGCTGAGGGCGTTGCCATCGTCAGCAAGAAAGGCTGCCGTTACTTTACCGACAGCCGGTATATTGAAGCTGCCCAGAATGGGATTCGCGGTTTTGAGGTGATTATGACCGACGGGCAGCATCCTTACAGCCAGCTTCTTAACGATGCCATTGCCGATTTCGGCATCACTGTGCTGGGTTACGAGGAGGACTATCTGACAGTCGCAGAGTTTACCGCCTATGAGGAAAAGCTAAACGCAAAGCTGGTGCCTATGCACGCCGAAATCAGCGGTTTCCGCGCGGTCAAGGAAGACTGGGAACTGGAGAATATGCGCAAGGCCCAGGCAATTACAGATAAGGCATTTTCTGAAATGTGTACCCGTATTCAGCCGGGTATGACGGAGAAGGAGCTGCAGGCGGAGCTGATTTACTGCCTGTATAAAAACGGCGGCGAGGGTCTGTCCTTTGACCCCATTGTGGTGTCCGGCCCCAATACCAGCCTGCCCCACGGCGTGGCCACCGACCGGGTGATTCAGGCGGGCGACTTTGTGACTATGGATTTCGGTGTCCTCTGTAGCGGCTACTGCTCCGATATGACCCGTACGGTGGCGGTAGGCTTTGCCACCGAGGAGATGGAAAAGGTCTACAACACCGTTCTGCAGGCGCAGCTTGCAGGTCTGGCTGCTACCCGCGCCGGTGTCAAGGGCAAGGAAATTGACGCAGCTGCCCGTAAGGTAATTATGGACGCCGGATACGGCGATTACTTCGGCCACGGCTACGGCCATAGTCTGGGTCTGGAGGTTCACGAAGCCCCCAACTGCAATCCCCGGGGCGAGACCGTGATGGCGGAGGGAATGGTTTCCTCTGCAGAGCCGGGTATCTATTTGCCGGGAAAATTCGGTGTCAGAATCGAGGACGTGGTGATTTTTACCGCCGACGGCTGCGAAAATATCACCAAAAGCCCGAAAAATTTGATAATTGTCTGAGAAAATTTCCTTTTCCTCTTGCAAAAAAAGCAAATTTCGGTTAAAATATATCAGCTAACATATTATAAAACAGCCCCCCGAGGGCACACTTAGGAGGATATACAAATGATTTCTGCAGGTGATATTAGAAACGGCGTAACCTTTGAGCTGGATGGCAAGGTTATGCAGGTTATCGAATTCCAGCACGTAAAGCCCGGCAAGGGCGCTGCTTTCGTCCGCGTTAAGATGAGAAATGTCATCACCGGCGGCGTGACCGAAACCAGCTTGAACCCCTCTGCCAAGTTCCCCACCGCTTTCGTTGAGAGAAAGAAGATGGAGTACTCCTACAACGACGGCAACCTCTACTACTTTATGGACGGCGAGACCTACGAGCTGGTACCCATCGACAAGTCCGCTCTGGACGATTCCTTCAGCTTCGTGAAGGAGAACGATATTTGCACCATTATGAGCTACAAGGGCAACGTTTTCGGCGTGGAAGTTCCCAACTTTGCCGACCTGGTTGTTACCGCTACCGAGCCCGGTTTTGCCGGCAATACCGCTACCAACACCCTGAAGCCCGCTACTCTGGAGACCGGCGCACAGGTGAAGGTGCCTCTGTTCATCAACGAGGGCGACAAGATTCAGATCGACACCCGTACCGGTGAGTATCTGGGTCGTTCCAAGGCTTAAGTCTTAAATAATCAAGGAGAATTGCTATGACTATTTCTGAAAAGTCCGCATATATTAAGGGTTTGATGGATGGCCTGAATCTGGACACAGAAAAGGCCGAAGGCAAGCTGATTGCCGCTCTCGTGGAGCTGATGGGCGACGTGACCAAGAAGCTCTCCGACGTGGAGGAGACCACCATTGCCATTTCCGACGAGCTTGACGAGATCGAAGAAGATCTGGATGCCATCGAGGATTACATTCTC
>JAZTWB010000003.1:0-25565 GCA_045635645.1 Faecousia sp.
TGCTATCCTGGCACTTGCCGTCCTTGATAGCAGCCATAGAAGAGTCGTTGCCCAGGTGGCAGTTAACCATAGTGAAGTTCTTCTTACCAACCAGTTCGGCGGTGCGGCGGGCAACATACTTGTGGCTGGTGCCGTGGAAGCCGTAGCGGCGAATGTCGTCGTTCTCGTAGTACTCGGTGGGAATGGCGTAACGGTAAGCCTTGGGAGGCATCGTCATGTGGAAAGCGGTGTCAAACACAGCAACCTGGGGAGTGGTGGGCATAACTGCCTGGCAGGCGCGGATACCCATCAGGTTTGCGGGATTGTGCAGGGGGCCCAGAGGAATGCACTTCTCGATTGCTGCGATAACAGCGTCGTCGATAATACAGGAGTCGGAGAATTCCATGCCGCCGTGGAGCACACGGTGACCCACAGCATCAATCTCTGCTACGGACTTGATGACGCCGTGCTCAGCGTCCTGCAGAATATCCAGAACAGCGGAGATGGCCTCGGAGTGGCTGGGCATAGGAATGTCCTTAACCACCTTCTTGTCGCCAACCTTGTGGGTCAGACGGCCGTCAATGTAGATACGCTCACACAGACCCTTGGCAGATACGTCACCTGTCTCGGGATTCATCAGCTGATACTTCAGGCTGGAGCTGCCGGCGTTGATAATCAAAACATTCATAGAAAATTGCCTCCTAAAAAATAAATGATTTTCTTTTCTTGCAATATGTGGTAATATAACCATAGCTAAAGCTATTCTATAATATTTCTGCGAATTTCTCAAGTCTAAAATGAAATATTTTTGCAAAGGAGGGATATTTTGGATATAACGGGTATTATCTGCGAGTATAACCCACTGCATACCGGTCATAAAAAGCAGCTTGACGCGGTGCGCGCCGCCCATCCTGACGGTGGTATTGTGTGCCTGATGAGCGGAAATTATGTGCAGCGGGGCGCGCCTGCCGTTATTGACAAGTCTCTCCGGGCGCAAGCAGCGATCCTGTGCGGTGCGGATTTGGTGCTGGAGCTGCCCGTTACCGCAGCGCTGTCCTCGGCCGAGGGCTTTGCCCGGGAGGGCGTGCGGGTTTTAGGCGGTTTTTGTGACCGGCTGTGCTTCGGTGCGGAAAGTGCCGACAAAGAATCCCTACTTGCCACCGCCCGGCTGCTGCTGTCAGAATCGTTTCCCGAAGCACTGCACCGGGAGCTTAACAAGGGACTCTCCTTCCCCGCTGCCCGGCAGGCTGCCCTCCAGGCTATGGGACTGGAAACAGATACCCTCACCCAACCCAACGACATTCTGGCGACGGAATACTGCAAGGCCATTTTGGAGCTGGGGCTTTCTATGGAGCCGATGCCCATTGTCCGGGGTGGCAATTATCACAGCACAGGTATTGACCGGGAAAACCCCTCCGCCACCGCACTGCGCAGCGCTATGCTTGCGTCCGGTGATTGGTTGGACTACGTGCCGGAAGACGCGCAACAGGTGTTTACCGGTGCGGCGCTGCACACCCTGTCCAACGGAGAGCAGGCAATTCTTTACCGCCTGCGCACGATGACCGACAGTGAATTCGAGGCGCTCCCCTACGGCAGCGAGGGCCTGTGGCGCAAGCTGATGCACAACGCCCGCGCACTATCCACGCTGGAGGATATCCTGAGCGCCACCAAATCCAAACGCTACACCCGCACCCGGCTTGACCGTATGGTGATGTGCGCATTTTTGGGTATTACACAACAGTTGCTTGACGCGCCTGCGCCCTACACCCGGGTTTTGGCTTTTAATGACAGAGGCCGGGCAATTCTGAAACGCGCCAGAGCCACCGGACTGTTTCCCAATGCAGGTGAGCAGATAGACCACCCTTATCAGGCGCTGGAGTGCAGATTCGGCCTGCTATACAGTCTGTTTTCAGACAGCAAAGCCCTGCCACCCTGCAAGGAAGAACACCGCAGAGTATATTATCAACAAACGGAAGGTACTGAAAATGAAACATAAATGGATATATCTTGTTCTGCTATTTGCCGCGGCGCTGCTCATTATCTGGGGACTTTGCGAGACCACCGGGTCGTATGATTATGACTACCAGGGCTACGTGGTTGCTGTGGAAACCATTGATGGTGACACCGTCATTACCACCATCAGTGGAAACAGCCTTTCTTCCTTCAAGGTCAAATGGTACACCCGGCAAAAATTCCAGGGGGGCATTACCGCTTTGAAAGAGGGCAGCTTCATCCGGCTGAGTACCACAGCAGGCAGCGACACCAATCTGAAGAAGTTCTCTGCCTACGAGGGCTACTCTATGGAGGGAAAGCTGGTGTATCTTAACGAGGTGGACGGCCCGTTCCTCCTTACCTCCAACGACAGCAAGACCACATTCCGGCTATACAGCCTTATTTCCGCCCGGGATAATATCACCTACGCTGAAATCGGCAGCACCGTTAAGGTCTACTATCAGTATCCCCTCACCGGCGCAAATGTCACCATCGTGGTGGATGTAGTTGAAGTAACCAGCGATATCATCGAGGACTTCACAGAGGCGGAAATCGGCTACATCACCGCCCAAGGATACACCGTAAAATCCTAACATAGAGGTGCACTATGATTCACACAGAAGATTCCCGCACTGTGCTGGAAGAATTCTTATCCTGTCCTTTGCACAACACCGACGCAGTATTTGCCCGCTTTGAAGCGCTGCCCGGCGCTGTTTTCCAAACCGGCGGTAACCCGCTGGAGCGGTATGTCTGTATCCCCGGCAAAAAGGATAATAAAATTGTACTGGTTGCCCACGCAGACACCGTTTGGGACGATGTCTACGGCAACAGCGCCGAAACGACGGTGCAGTTCCGCGACGGAATATTCGTGGGCAACAACCCTGCCTGCGGTATAGGCGGAGACGACCGGGCAGGCTGCGCTATGCTCTGGGCGCTGCGGGATTGTGGACACACGCTCCTGCTTGTCAGCGGCGAGGAGAAGGGCAAGCTGGGCGCTAAGTTTCTGCGCAAGGCGAATCCCCAACTGTTTCGTATACTCAACCGCCACGCCTTTATGATAGAGCTGGATTGGCGTGGGACCGGTGTTTGCCTGTACAACCAGGTGGACTATACCAAGCGGTTTCATACATATATCACCAAAACCTTGGGCTTTCAGGAGGAATCCAACAAGGGCGGCACGGATTTGCAGTTTTTGTGTCATCGCATCTGCGGCGTAAACATTGGTGTTGGCTATCACGGGTGGCATCGCCCCGGAGAATATGTGGTTCTGGCGGAGTGGGAAAACACCCTGCGCTGCCTGTCGACTTTTCTGGAAATCAATCACCCCAAATTCCCTGTCAGCATACCAAAACGGATGTGCAAGCCCTTTGTCCGTGCAAAAAACAAGGTTATGCGTATCATCAAAAAAACGAGGTCCTGATGGACCTCGTTTTATTTTAGTTCCCAGAGCTTAATCTGGCTGGACTTTTCATACAGCCGCAGGTAGCTCTCGTAGCGGGTTTTTTCCACTTCGCCGCTGTCCACACCTTGGCGGATCGCGCAGCCGGGCTCAGCCCGGTGGGAGCAATCGTGGAACTGGCATTTGCCCACAAAGGGTGCAAAATCACCAAAGGCGTACTGAAGATTTTCCTTGAGTATCACGTCCATTTGCTCCGTGTCAAAGGAGGAAAAACCCGGTGTATCTGCCACGTAGGTATCCTCTCCCAAGCAGTACAGCTCCACGTGACGGGTGGTATGACGTCCGCGCCCAAGCTTTTCCGACACCTCGCCGGTTGCCAGTCCTAAAGAAGGACACAGGGCATTGAGCATACTGCTCTTACCCACGCCGGTATTGCCGGTAAAGGCGGTGAGCTTACCGGAAATCAGCTGCCGCAGCTCCTCCACGCCCTCCCCTGTCACGGCGCTGGCCTGAATCACAGGAAAGCCTGCGTGACGGTAAATTTTCGCCAAATCAGTGGCGGGGTCTAAGTCGCACTTATTGATGCAGATATGCACCTTTACCTCCTGGTCACCGGCAATCGCCGCCACTCTGTCAATAAGAAACGGCTCTGTAACCGGATTCACATTGGAGGCAAAAATCACCAATGCATCAATGTTTGCCACAGCAGGACGGACAAACCGGTTGCGGCGGGGCAGAATCTTCTCCACCATACCCTTTCCCTGCTGGACGGATATTTCTACCATATCACCGGTAAGGGGAATCTGCTGTCCCTTTCGCAGGTGTCCGCGGCCGCGGCAGGTGATGATGCCCTGCTGGGTCTGCACATCGTAAAAGCCGCTAAGCGACCGCACAATCCGGCCGGCTACTGTATCACCCATTGGCAGAAAAATCCTCCGTATGCTCCCAGCCGTCCGTTTCGTTGATAATCAGGTCGTATTTCACCGCACCAACACCCACCTGATCGGGCAGTGTGACGGACACCGTACCCTTCGGCACTGTGCCGGAGTAAATTACCTCGCCGTCCCGGCTGATGGATATCTGGCAGGGGTTGTTCAGCGCTGTGCGGCGCAGGTCGATGGTTACGTCTTTGGTCACCGGGTGCTTGGAGCCGTTGGAAACCACCAACACGATTTCTGTGGTAATTTCATACTCCATCTCTTTCACCAGTGACTGTTCAAGGACGGTATCCTTAGGCTGGTCACTGTCCCGTTCCATAACCGTCGGCTCATGAAAACCCAAAGACGTGAGCATATTTTTGGCGCTCTTCAGATCCATACCCACCACATCGGGCATCGCCTTCTTCTCAATGCCTTTACTAACCACAAGGGTCACGGTCTGGCCGGTCTGCAGACGGGTGCCTGCAACGGGATTGGTCTCCATCACAATGCCGGCTTTCACGTCCATATGAAACCGCTCATCCAGGACGATATTCAAATCCATTTCCTGCAGCTGCAGCACGTTTACCGCCACTGCCTTATCCTCGTTCACCACATCGGGCATAGAGGAAAGCTGAACTTTTTTGCCCTTGCTGACCCAGAGGGTCACGGTCTGACCGTGCTTCAGCTCCGCGCCCTCTTGGGGGCTGGTGCGAATCACATAGCCCTTGGGAACGGACTCATTGGTCTCCTCCCGGATCTCCACCTTCAGCTCCAGGTCCTGACCTTCCAGGAAGGAGACAACCTTGTCTCTGGACTGGTCCTTGAAGTTGCCCATATTGACTACCTGCGTCACAGGACCCAGGCTTACATTGACAACCACAATGGAATTTTCTTCCACCTTCCGGCCTGCTTCCGGCTTCTGGCTGATAATCACGCCTTCGGCAACCGTTTCACTGTAGCGTTCCTCTTTCATTATGGACAGGCCCTGGTACTTTGGCAACTGGTCAAAGGATTCCCCCACCAGTGTAGGCACCTCAACCATTTTCCCCTTTGGCGTGCAGCCGCCGCCCAAAAGCACTGCCAGCAAAATACCCACGGCAGTCACTATCACCACAGAGCATGCGATAATGGCTATGGTGGTAATACGGGTACGCTTTTCCTCCTGCGGACTGCGTTTCTTCTGCGCTTCCTGCCGGCGCTTTGCCTCTTGACGGCGCTCCTCCGGGGTGGGTGCGGGTCTTCTGCGGGGTGTCTGCGACTGGGCCACCTTGCTTGCAATATCGCTGGGGGGTGTCTGCGCCCCGGCGGCAACCCGCTGCACGCGCATGGCCGCATCCAAAGGCAGACCTGTATAGTCAAACAGAATGGAGGGGTCTTTCCGGAATTCGTCCATATCCGCCAGCATACGTGTGGCAGAGGGATACCGGTCAGAAATATTATGGGCCATTGCCTTCATAATAATCTGCTCCAGACCGCCGGGAATATTGGGATTGAGCACAGAGGGCAGCGCTGCGCCGCCGTTGATGTGCTGGATTGCCACAGAAACGGGAGATTCGCCGTCATAAGGCGGACGTCCCGCCATCATCTCATACATCACAACGCCCAGAGAATACAGGTCGGACCGGACGTCCACACGGCCGCCTCTTGCCTGCTCGGGGGAGATGTAATGGACAGAGCCGAGCGCTTCCTTGGTCAGGGTATTGCCTCTGGAAATCAGGCGGGCAATACCGAAATCCATCACCTTTACAGAGCCGTTTTTCAGTACCATCACATTATGGGGCTTGATGTCCCGGTGGACAATGCCCTTACTGTGAGCGTGCTCCAGAGCCTTGGCAATCTGCATAGCAAAGTGGAGAGTCTCCTTCCAGTTGAGAACGCCCTTCTTCTCCATATACTGCTTCAGGGTGATGCCCTCAATCAGCTCCATAACGATGTAGTCCGCCATCAAGGAGGTAGACACATCGTAGACAGACACAATATTGGGGTGGCTGAGCATAGCAACCGCCTGACTCTCCGCGTGGAAACGGCGGCGGAAATCCTCATCGTCCAGATTGTCGTCCTTCAGAATTTTCACCGCAACCAGCCGGTTGAGCCGGTGGCAGCGCGCCTTATATACCACAGCCATACCGCCGGTACCGATAACCTCTAAAATCTCGTATCGGTTGTCAAGCAATCGGCCTATGTACTTATCGTTATCCATAGAAATACTCCTTTCCCACAGCCTGTCAAATCGCCACGAGCACGCTGGTAACGTTATCCGGCGCGCCCCGCTTTTTGACTATATCCAACAGGTGTTCACAGCACTTGGACTTATCCTCGCCGTAAACTACCTCGAAGAGAATCTCCTGATCGTCCATCAGATTGGTCAGACCGTCTGTGCAAAGCAGGAAATATGCGCCCTTTTCCACTCTGCGGTGGAAAATATCGCAGACAACCTGCGCCTCCGTTCCGATTGCCCGGGTGATCAGATTCTTGCCGGGGTAATTCTTTGCCTTTTCCGGTGACAGTTCTCCCCGGGAGATCATCATCTGCACCAGAGAATGGTCCGTGGTAATCTGACTGATGCCTTTTTTATCCACAAGATATGCGCGGCTGTCGCCAACATTAACCACAGTTGCTTTTTTGCCTTGAATCAGCAGGGCAACCAGTGTGGTGCCCATTCCGTTGAAGTCTTCAAACTGCTGGGCCTGGTCATAGACCGTAAAGTTGGCAAGCTTTACTGCGCCGAAGAGCATCTGTTCCAGCAATTCCGGGTCCATATCCGGCGTCCACGACCGTTTCACCTCTTGGGTGAAAACGTCCGATGCCAGCGTACTGGCAACATTGCCGGATTTCGCGCCGCCCATACCGTCACACACCACGCACAACAGTGTGTTTTTGTCCAGCGACACGACCTGGTAGGCGTCCTGATTCTGACTGCGGGCAACGCCCGGGTCTGTCAATGCCCAATATTGCATAAGACTTCACTTCCTTTACTTATCATTGGTATCTGCGGTCTGCTTGGTATATTTTCTGCGAAGCTGACCGCAGGAAGCATCAATATCACTGCCCAGCGTACGGCGCACCGTTGCGGTAACGCCGCCATCCTCCAGAGTTTTCTGGAAGGCCGCCACCGCTGACTTTGTGCTGGGCTTTAAAGGACTCTCCTCCACGTGATTCAAGGGAATCAGATTCACGTGGGCAGGCAGACCCTTCAGCAGCGCCAGCAGCTGCTTTGCGCACTGGATGCTGTCGTTGAGTCCGTCAATCATTGCGTATTCAAAATGAATCCGACGGGATGTCTTTTCATAGTACCTGCGGCAGGCTGGCAGCAGCTGCTCCAAGGGATATGCCCTGTTTACCGGCATAATCCGGTTGCGGATTTCATCGGTCGGACCGTGCAGAGAAATCGCCAGACTGATTTGCAGGCGTTTGTCTGCCAGCTCGTCAATTTTCGGTACGAGGCCGCAGGTGGAAAGGCTGATGTGCCGCATAGAGATGTTCATTCCCTCGGGGCTGTTCACCAGTTCCAGAAAACGCAGCACATTCTCTAAGTTATCCAATGGCTCACCGATGCCCATCAGCACAATGTGGGAGACAGGCAGACCGGAATCCATCTGGGTAAACAGCACCTGGTCCAGCATCTCAAAGGGCTCCAGAGGCCGCACCAGACCGCCCAAAGTGGACGCGCAGAAGGCGCAACCCATACGGCAGCCAACCTCCGTAGAAATGCAGACGGTATTGCCATAATGGTAGCGCATCAGCACGGTTTCCACGCAGTTGCCGTCAGACAGCTTCCAGAGATATTTGATTGTGCCGTCCTTTTGGGATTCCTGCTTGCGCACCACTTGGGGGGTGCAGAGGGGATACTCTGTTTCCAGTGTGTCCCGTAGGGCTTTAGGCAGGTTGGTCATCTCCGCGTAGCTTTTCACGCCCTTGTGCAGCCACGAAAAGACCTGCTTTGCCCGAAAAGCGGGCTGACCCAACTGCTTCAGCACCGCTCCGATTTCCGGAGCAGTCATAGATTTCAAATGCTTCATAGTTTTCTCCGCAGACGGCAGATGAAAAAGCCGTCTGTGTCATATTCACCGGGCACCAGAGCCAGCATTCCGCTCTCGTTTTTGGGAAAGACAGCAGGAAGGGGCAAAGGCTCTGCTGTAAAATCCGGGTGGGTGCGGAGAAACTTCTCCACCATACCCTCGTTTTCCTCCCGCACCAGTGTGCAGGTGGAGTACAGCAACAGTCCCCCCGGCTTTACATAGCGTGATACATTGTTAAGTATTTTCTCTTGCAGGGCAGGCAGCTGCAATAGCTCTGCAAGGTTTTTATAGCGAATATCCGGTTTTTTCCGAATGATACCAAGTCCCGAGCAAGGCACATCCGCAATCACCGTATCCATTCGGTTTTCCCACTCAGGGTAAAACACCGATGCGTCTTTGCACAGGGGTGAGATATTCTGCAGTCTCAGGCGGCTTGCGCCCTTGGCAATCAGTTGAGTCTTATGGGGATACACGTCACAGGATGTGATACTGCCCTGTCCTTTCATCGCCATTGCCGCGGCAAAGCTCTTGCCGCCGGGGGCGGCGCAGCAATCCAGCACCTGCTGACCGGGCTGAATACCGGCGCAGAGGACGCTCAACTTCGCCGCCGCATCCTGCACGTAGAACAAGCCCTCCCGAAAGCTGGGAAGCTGCTCTAAATTGCCCGTACCGGAGAGCACTAAACAGTCCTCCAGCCACGGGTGGGGCTGTGCCGTCACGCCCTCAGATATGAACGTTTCCTGCAAAGCCGCAGCGTCAGTAAGCAGTGTATTAATTTGCACCGTGGTGGGGGCGATGGCATTGTTTGCTTTCAGCATCGGCTCAAGGCGTTGCTTGCCCACATAGGCTTTTAGAAGGTTTATCAAATCCGCCGGGTGGCTGTACTTATCCTCCCAGGAGACCGGCTCCTGCAAGCTGCCCTTGCTGCGGACCGCGTTGCGCAGCACGCCATTGACAAGGCCCGGCGCGCTCCGCTGCTTGGAGCAGTACTTTTTCGCCAGCTCCACCGACTGGTTTACCGCGGCGGATTCGGGTATCTTGTCCATAAAGTACATCTGGTACAGGCCAAGATGAAGGATGTCCCGCACCGCAGGATGCAAATCCTTAATCCGTCCGGTCAGCAGCTGCTGCAGGTAGAAATCCAGACAGCCCCGGTTTTGCAGCACACCGTAGCACAGCCGCGCCGCCAGACCCGCGTCCCGGCTGTCCAGCCGGTCACGAACGGTATATTCCTTCAGCACCCCGTTGGACCAACCGCCCTCCTTCCGGCAGGCAATCAGTACATTCAGGGCAGTTTCTCTGGCGCCCATATTACAGCTCCAGCGGGTGACCCCGGAAATAATCCGGCGCCGCCATTCGCTTGCCGCCCTCAGCCTGCAGGACACGGATTTCCACCGCACCCGCACCGCAGGCAATCTGCAGGCCGGTTTTGGTCAGTCCCAGAATGGTACCGGCGGGGGCATTGGCAGGATTATCCACAATGGCTGTGGTATATATCTTAAAGCACGTTCCGCCAATTTGGGCAGTTGCCACCGGCCAGGGGTTTAATCCCCGCACCTGATTGTGTACCTGCTGAGCGGTCTTTGTAAAGTCAATGGGACACATAGATTTGTCCAGCATCGGCGCATAGGTGACCTGACTGCAATCCTGACAAGTGGCTGTGGCAGTACCCTTTTCCACATTGGCAAGGGTCTTACTTAGCAGATCAGCGCCCAAAACTACCAGTCTGTCCAGCAGCTCGCCGGCGGTTTCGTCGGGGCCGATGGGCGTCTTGGCGCAATCAATCATATCGCCGGCGTCCATTTCTCTTACCAGATACATTGCCGTCACGCCGGTTTCCGTGAGGCCCTCCAGCACCGCCCACTGATACGGGGCAGAGCCGCGGTACTTGGGAAGCAGGCTGGCGTGGATATTGATAAAGCCCTTAGGGGCAATGTCCAGCACTCTCTGGGGCAGAATTCTGCCGTAGGCCACCACCGCAACCACATCCGGCTGCAGGGCGCGAAGCTGCTCCACCGTCTCGTCCTCGCGGAAGTTTTCCGGCTGGAACACAGGGATACCGTGAGCAAGCGCCACTTCCTTTACCGGCGATTGCACCAGCTTCATTCCCCTGCCCTTTGGTCTGTCCGGCTGGGTATAGACACCGACAACCTGAAAATCATCGGCAAGAATCTTCTCAAGACAGGTAGCCGCAATGTCCGGCGTACCCATAAATACAACGCGCATAGGATGCCTCCTGAAAATTAGTCCTCCAGCTGCCTCAGCTCGTCCTCTGTCAGCAGCCGCTCCATCACCTGGGTGTAGAGGATGCCGTCCAGATGGTCAAGCTCGTGGCAGAAGCAGCGGGCAGTCAGCTCTTCGCCGTCTGATTCAAACCAGTTGCCGTTTCTGTCCTGCGCACGTACCTTGGCATAATAAGGACGCTTCACAAGACCGTATTTTCCCGACACACTCAGACAGCCCTCCGGTCCTTCCTGCAGACCGTCCGTCTGCACCAGTGTGGGGTTGATAAGCTCCAGAATTTCCTCTCCGTTATCCACCAGCACAACCCGGCGGAGAATGCCCACCTGAGGTGCTGCCAGACCCACGCCGCCGGAATCTAAAAGGGTTTCCCGCATGTCGTCTAACAGCCTGTGCAGCTTGTTATCAAAGCTTTCTACGGGTTTACATACCTTGTGGAGAGCCGGGTCTTTGTCGTTTAATATTTTACGCAGAGCCATTTGTTTCTATCCTCTCTAATCATATCCGTTTACATCGATAAATGCCGAAACACCCCGGTTATCCCGGTCCTGCGCAAACTGCCGCAGCAGGTGCGCCAGCAGAAGTCGCAGAGGTCTGGTCATTTTACACCGCAATGTCAAGCGGTAGCGGTAGTTATAGTTAATTTTCGGCACGCTGCAAGGTGCAGGTCCTAATACAGAGCAATGCGCCTGTGCGTATTCCGGACGCTGCAACAGGGTTTGCAAGCTGTTTTTCAGCATCGCAGCACCGCGGAGGACTCTTGCCTCCTCCTGTCCCGTTAGGGTAATAACGGCAATATCTCCAAAGGGTGGGCTTTGCAGCTGCTCCCGAAGGCCGATTTCCAGCCGGTAAAAACTGTCATAATCCTGCTTTGCCGCCAGCGTAATCACACTGTGTTCCGGCACCAGAGTCTGAATCATTGCCCTGCCTGCCGCATCACCGCGACCGGCGCGTCCCACGACCTGAGTGAGCATATTAAAGGTGGTTTCCGCAGCGCGATAGCTGTCATTATACAGGCTCAAATCCCCGTCCAGCACGCCCACCAGCGTCACGTCCGGCAGGTTCAGTCCCTTGGCAACCATCTGGGTGCCGATGAGCACCGGGATACGTTCTTTTTGAAAACGTTCCAGAATCACCTCGTGGGTATTGGCAGCCGATACAGTATCGGCATCCATTCGCTCCACTTTAATATCGGAAAACCGCTCCTGCAGCTCCTGCTGCACCCGCTGGGTGCCGGTACCCATACGCTTGACCGGTCCGCCACAGGCAGGACAGCGGGAGGGAACGGGTATGGAGTGACCGCAGTAATGGCACATCAGCCGCTCATTGGCGCTGTGGTATGTAAGCCTTGCACTGCAGCGGGGACATTCAGGGGCTTCCCGGCAGTCCACGCACACCAGCGCCCGGCTGTTGCCACGGCGGTTCAGGAACAAAATTGCCTGCTTGCCGGCCTGCTCGGTATCCCGAATGGCATTTTGCAGTGGCAGGCTCAGGGAAAGGTCATTTCCCAGCTTTACCTCCTGCCGCATATCCACAATTTCTACCTCGGGAAGCGGGCGACCGCCAAAGCGGCGCTGCAGCTTGTATAACTGATATATGCCCGACTTGGCGCAGAACATACTCTCTACGCTGGGCGTTGCAGACCCCAACAGCACCAGCGCCCGCTCCTTAAGACCCCTCCATAGGGCAATCTCACGGGCGTGGTAACGGGGGGAATTTTCAGATTTATAGGAATGCTCCTGCTCCTCGTCCAAGATCACAAGACCCAAATCAGAACAGGGCGCAAACACCGCAGAACGGGTGCCAACCACCAGCTTTGCTTCACCGGAGCGGACACGCTTCCACTGGTCATAGCGCTCCGTTGCAGGAAGGCTGCTGTGGAGCACCGCCACGCAAGTACCAAAATGGGCTGCCATCAGACCCAGAAGCTGGGGCGTCAGCGCAATCTCCGGCACCAGCAGAATCGCCTGTCTGCCACTGTCGATGCACCGGCGAATCAGCTGAATGTACACAGCGGTTTTTCCAGAGCCGGTCACGCCGTACAGCAGCGCCGTACCGGGCTTGTCCGATTCCATTTGTGCCGAAAGACCTTGAAATGCGGATTGCTGCTCCTCATTAAGCACCAGCGGTCCGTCCAGCTTTGCCGGGCGGATTTCCCGGCAGCGGAGCACCTCTTTTTCCGTCAGCGCGATAAAGCCCAAATCCGCCAAACGGCGGACTGTGGCAGGCTTTGCGCCGGTATAATAGCAGATTTCCTTCACAGGGGCAGAGCCGATACCGCACAGAAGCTCCAGTACATTTCGCTGCATTGCAGCGGAACGGGGGCGGGTTGCGGCATAGGCCTGCGCCTCCTCGGCAGAGACTGCCAACGTGGCGATTTGCTGCTGCTTGTCGCCGGTGTTGCGCAGGTACGCCCGCTGGGCGGTAATCCACTTTTTTCCTAAAAGGTAGGCAATCGCCTTTTCAAATTTTTCTTCATCGGTAACTGTCTGCCGCAGCAACTGGCCGTCGGCTGTACCGCCGCAGGTCAATAGCGTCTGCAAAAGCTGCTTTCCGTCGGTCTGGCGCAAAGATTTCTCCTGCCAGCTGCGGTCATCTGTTAGGGTGTAGGTGTCCTTGCTGTGAAACCAAAGGCCTGCCGGAAGCATAACCCGAATGGCATCAAAGAAGGTGCAAAAGTAACGCTCCCGCATAAAGGCGGCAAGACGAAGCATGGTCTCAGACAGGACCGGGCCGTCGTCCAGCAGGCTCAGCACCGGCTTTAAGCCGTTAGTACTTCCCTGCTCAACCTGCAGCACAACGCCTTCTGTCTGCCGGTTGCCCCGGCCAAAGGGTACCATCACCCGGGTTCCAGGGAGAACATCCATCCCCTCCGGCAGCGCGTAGGAATAGGGCTTGTCAATGGCAAAAGTAGCCGCAGAAACTGCGATTTTTGCTATCATTTCAACCCCTCCCTACTGTTTTGCCGGTGAATTAGTGCATATATTCGTCCTTAAGCGTTGCGGACAGCTGTCCGTCAGCCACCTCGCGAATAGCCAGTGTAACCGGCTTTTCCGTCAGCTCCTCCTGAGCCTGCTCGGCTTCCAAGGCAATCTGTCTTGCACGCTGAGCAACCACATTCACCAGCAGGTAGCGGCTGTCAACATTCTTCAGTAAATCTGCAACAGGGGGGTACAACATAACTTAATCCTCCAATTTTCCATTCGCCTCTTGGGCGATAATTCGTAAAATTTCTTCTGCGCAGGCGTCCACCTGCTCGTTAATGACCACGTGGTCATAAAGCTTACTTTGTTCCATTTCCCAGGCAACTCTTGCCTGACGCACCTGAATCTGCTCCTCAGAGGTATCTCCCCTGCCACGCAGGCGACTTTCCAGTTCCTGCAGGGAGGGGGGTGCGATAAAAATCAGCACGGCATCTGCCCGCGCCCGACGCACATTGAACGCGCCGTTGGGCTCAATGTCCAGAATCACACTTCCCTTTTGGAGCTTTTCCTCCAGCTGCGCCTTGGGCGTGCCGTAGTAGTTGTCCATATGGGCATCGTATTCCAAGAATTCCTGCCGCTCTATCATACCCAGAAAGGCTTCTTTGGTAATGAAGTAGTAACTCTCTCCGTCCACCTCACCGGCGCGGGGCGGGCGGGTAGTGGCAGAGACAGAAAAACGCAAATCCGGGCGCTGTGCCATCACCTTGGCAAGAACGGTGCTTTTTCCCACACCGGAAGCGCCGGAGATTACAAACAGCTTACCCATTTGACACCTCCTGCTTGTCCTCCCAACGGGCAGAGAGCACTTCCGGCGTCAGCGCCGAAAGAATCACGTGGTCTGTGTCCATCAGGATTACCCCTTTGGTCTTGCGGCCATAGGAAGCATCAAACAGCATACCTCTGTCCCGGGCCTCCTGCACCACTCGCTTAATGGGCGCAGAGTCCGGCTCTACGATGGCAAGCACCCGCTGGGCGGCAATCATACTGCCAAATCCAATTCCGATCAGTTTCATAGCGCCCTCACTCAATGTTCTGGGTCTGTTCCCGAATCTTTTCCAGTTCTGCCTTAATGTCCACCACGATACGGGCCAGATTTACATCGGTACACTTGGAGCCAATGGTGTTTGCCTCCCGATTCATTTCCTGCAGGAGGAAATCCAGCTTGCGGCCCACAGCACCGCCGTCGGTGAGCATCGTGTTCATTTGCGCCAGATGGCTGCGCAGGCGGACAGTCTCCTCGTCCACGGCAACCTTGTCTGCAAAAATGGCAGCCTCGGTGAGAATACGGCTCTCATCAATAGCAGTATTGCTAAGCACTTCTTTCAGTTTGTTTTCCAGGCGAGTGCGGTAATCGATTGCCGTCTGGGCATTGCCCTGCTCTACCTGCGACACCAATTCCAGAATGGTGTTGCCGCGGCTGCGCAGGTCCTTGTCCAGCGCCGCGCCCTCGGTGGTGCGCATAGCATCGTAGCCACACAGCGCCTTTTCCACCACGGACATCATATCGCCCAGCAGCTGCTCCTCGTCCACCTGGGGCTTTTCCAGCGTGAATACCTCCGGCAGGCGGGACACGGTGGACACGCTGATGTCATCGGTCACGTCGTATTCCGCCGCAATGCGGTGCATTGCCTCCAGATAGCTTTTCAGAACGCCCTCATTCAGACTCACCTGAATTTCATCACCGCCCTCGCTGCGGACGGAGATAAACACATCCACCTTACCCCGGGGAATGGAATTCTTCACTGCCTGCTTCACTGCCTCCTCACCGAAGGAGAGAATTCTGGGCAGGCGCACGGAGCAATCCAGATAGCGGTTGTTCACGGAGCGCAGCTCTACGGTAAACTCCCGGCCGTTTACCGTTTCCACGGCACGGCCGTAGCCGGTCATACTTTTAATCAATGCTTCTTCCTCTTTTCCTGTGTACTTATGGACAAATCAATCCCGCAGCTTCGCGGATACCTGATAAGTACCCACGGCGCCTACATCCGGGAAGGCCTCGTCAATGACGACCTGCGCCTTCATCGTCGCCGTACCCGTCTGGGCCCCGGAGAAGTCAACTTCAATGGCTATGTCTCCGGCGCTCATTTTCTTAACTGTATCCACAGGGCCGCGGACCGTGACGGTCAGCGCCTTGGTGATAATCTCACCCCGCAGACCGGCGGGCACATTTACTGCCGTAATGGTCTTTACATTAAAGGTCTGCACCATAAGCTGGTTGAATTTCACCTCTACCGTCACCTGGTCTACGCCTGTGCGGTTGGTAATACCGTCGGAGAGGGTGATGGGGAAGGTCAGCGTCTGGTCTTCCACCATTTCGCCTAAGTTGACAGTGCCTACAACCAATTCATCCAAGCCATTGAGCAGCGCATCACTGCCGGAAATCTGCAGCTTGGTGTTGTCCATTGTAACAGTGGTGTTTTGACCTTCAACAGCGCCGCCGCCGTTAATCACATTCAGCTTCAGCGCAATCTCCTTTACCCGCTGGATGTTAACGGTCAGTTCCACCTCTCCGCTTACCGGTGTTTTGGTGTGTACGGTCACATTCTCCGCATTCACAGGCTGTCCCTGGCTGTTGCACAGCGTATACTGGTAGCTGCCCACCAGCGTCTGGGTGCGGTCCTTCAAATCCACCTTGATGACCGCCCTGTCAATCTGATTCACAATCGGCTCCGGACCGGAAATCTCAATGGCGGCAGGATTTGCCTGGGCATTGCTCAGGTCTGCAATGTAGCCGTCCTGCACAGAGGTGTTGCCGTAGTCAATGATAATGGGAACCATTTTTCGGATTCTGTTTTCTATTTGCAGTGTAATCAAATCCGTACTGCTGCTCTGGACAGAGACTTCATTGTACGGGATATTGCCAGGGTAGGAAATGCTGTAGGTCAGATTGTGAACGCCCACCTTGTCGATGTTTGCCACATTGGTGATAACGTTGATATTGGTCTCGCTGAGTGCGTTGATGATTTTACGGTCGCTCTTCAGCGCCAATGTGACGGTGGGCTTTTCTCCAACAATCATCATTCCCCGTTCTGTCAGAATGTTTTCATTCTGGAACACCACGGGAATTTCGTAGAACACCTTTTCCGTTTGGGGGCTCACCTGGGTAATCACGTAAAACCACAGGCCAAAGGCAACCACAGCAGACAGAAGAATCGCCAATGCCTTATTTTTCATTTGCGTCTCCTCCCTTGTCTTTTTTCTGCAGCTTTTGATACAGCTTTATGGCCTTTTCCGGCAGGGTTTCCTGTGTCGTATCCTCCTCGGTACACAGTTCGTTGCGCAGCAGCCGCTCCAGCGTCTGGGGGGCCAGATGGCGCTTGAGCATACCGCTCACCGCAACGGAAATTGCGCCGGTCTCCTCGGAGACCACCACAACCACCGCATCAGACACCTCGCTCATACCCACAGCCGCTCTATGCCGTGTGCCCAAATCACCGCTTAAGCGGTTGGTGTCGGACAGCGGCAGCACACAGCCGGCTGCGGCCACCAAACCGTCCTGGATAATGACTGCGCCGTCGTGGAGAGATGCCTTAGGGAAAAACACGTTTCGGATCAGCTGCTCGGAAACACGGCCCTCAATCATCGTGCCGGTTTTGAAGTACTCGCTCAGACGGTTATCCCGGGCAAACACAATCAGTGCGCCCACCCGCTCCCGGCTCATCACCTCGCAGGCACGTACCACCTGGGTAATCACAGTAACCATCTCCTGCTGAGGCTTTTGCGTGCCAAGCAGGTTTTTCAGCTTCACATTGCTCAGGTGGTCAATCATTCGCCGCAGCTCCGGCTGGAACAGCACCACCAGTGCTAGCAAGCCGACGGTCAGCACCTGGGAGAACAGGTAGCTTAACGTGTGCAGCTGCAGAATGTCCGTCAGCCACGCCGTTACAATCACCACGCCCACAACCCAGGCAATTCTGGCTGTTCCCGTGGAACGGAACAGGGGCAGCAGCTTATAGATCAGATACGCAACCAGAATAATATCCAGATAATCCGACCAACGCATTCCTCGAATTTGCAGCCAAATCGATTCCAAAACTTCCATAATAGCCCCTCTTTCTCCGCATTTTTATACTATCTCAAGCCGGTACTTTCGCACCTTGGCATAACTAGCCTATTATCTATTCTATTATAGCGGATTGGGCCACTGATAGCAATAGCTATTCACAATTTTTTTACGAATCCTTCCGGAGTTTTTCCGTTTCCAGCAGCAGATTTCCCGTTTGCCAGGACGCAGCATCGTGACCGAAGCTGACCCGGACTGTACCGGTGTCAAAGGTCCCTGCGCTTTGGTGGGCAAGGGGCGCACAATGCAAGCCTGCACGGACGGCAATCCCCGCCTCTGCCAGCAGCTGCGCCGCCTCCTCGCAATCCATTTGGGGTACGAAGGAGACCGTACCCGCCTGATGCTCCCCGGTAAAGACGCGGAAACCCTGCTCTATTAGGGCTTCTCCGCAGTGCTGCACCTGCCTCTGCTGCCGGGCAAAAATTTTGTCCGTGCCTGTTTGGGAAACATACAGGATACCTGCAGAAAGTCCCGCAATTCCGGGCACATTCAGCGTTCCTGCCTCTGCCATATCCGGCAGGAAATCCGGCATTTTCTGCTCTGCCGACAGGCTGCCCGTACCCCCTTGCAGCAATGATACCGGCTCCCTGCCGCACAGCAAAAGTCCTGTTCCCTGCGGGCCAAGCAGACCCTTGTGTCCGGGCATAGCAATGAAGTCCGCCCCCAGCGCCTCCATATCCACGTTTAACATACCGGCAGACTGGGCAGCATCCATCACAAAGGGAACGCGGTAGTGCCTGCACAGCGCTGCCATCTGCTCCACCGGCAGAATATAGCCGAAGACGTTGGACACGTGGGTGAACACTGCCGCGTCTGCGCCCTTGCGCAGGGCGTTTTCAAACTCCTCCAGCGTATCCGACCAGTCAAACAGCTTTCTGCCCGCCACCGTCACCTTTGCGCCCCGTGCATACAGCGGGCGAGTCACCGCATTGTGCTCAAATCCTGAAATCACCACCCGCGATGCCGGCTTTACCAGCGACGCAATGGCAATGTTGAGACCGTGGGTGCAGTTGGCAGTCATCACCACCTGCTCCGGTTGACAGCGAAACAGCTCCGCTGCCCGCTCCCGGCAGCGAAGCACCGTCTTGGCCGCAGCCATAGCCGGTTTATGCCCTCCGCGACCGGGATTGGCGCAGTTTTCCATTGCGCAGCGTACCGCTCTGTATACCGATTCCGGCTTGTGAAAGGAGGTTGCGCCATTGTCCAAATAGGTCATAGGCGCAGCTCCTCCGGCACACCGTTGTCATCTAGTGCATAGGCTTTTCGGAAGGACACGCCTCCCTGCCGCAGCAGCATCGCCGCCGACATAATATCTCTGCGGTCCAACCGCACGCTGTAACCGCAGCCCTTCTCCTCCATCCATTTGGGTGTACGCTGCAGGTTACAACTCACTCCCGCCCGGCGCAAAAGCTCCTCTGCCCGCTGCGCGGGCGTCACCGAACGGAAGGTAATCATACAATTTTTCATAAAGCAAACCCTCCCGAACCAATTTATGTTCGGGAGGGGAATTTTGTGTAGTTTTATATCTTTTCCAGCAGACACACCGCGTGGCAGGACATACCGCTTCCGTCACCGGTAAAGCCTAAACGCTCCTCAGTGGTGGCCTTTACGTTTACTTGGGATTCCTCCACCGCCAAGGTTTTGGCAATATTGCGCTGCATTTGGGGAATATAATCCTTCAGCTTTGGCTTCTGGGCAATCATCGTTACGTCCACATTGCCTACCCGGTAGCCGGCTGCACGGATTTTATCCGCCACAACTGCCAAAAGCTTCAAAGAATCCGCGTCCTTATAGGCAGGGTCGGTGTCGGGAAAGTGCCTGCCGATATCCCCCAGACCTGCCGCGCCCAGCAGCGCGTCGGAAACCGCGTGCAAAAGCACGTCTGCATCAGAATGACCCAAAAGTCCCTTTTCGTAGGGGATTTCTACGCCGCCCAGTATCAGCTTCCGGCCATCAACCAGCCGGTGTACATCGTATCCGTGTCCGATTCTCATAGCTCTTCCTCCAGCAGCAGCGCTGCAATTTTCAGATCCATAGGGGTGGTGATTTTGATGTTCCGCTCATCGCCCTCTACAATTTTCACCGACATTCCCAGCCGCTCCACGGCGGAGCAGTCGTCGGTAATGGCGGCGCCGTCCTGCGCTGCCTTTTCCAGCGCACCCTTCAGTAAATCAATATCAAACACCTGGGGCGTCTGAATCGCCCGTAAGGCATTTCTGTCGGGTGTTTCCTTTACCACACCGCCGCAGACCAATTTGATGGTATCTTTGACAGGTATAGCAGGAGCGGCAGCCTTGTAGGTATGGGCAGCGCGTATCGTCCTGTCAATGACCGCCTCAGTCACAAGGGGTCTTGCGCCGTCCTGCACTGCCACCAGCTTCACCTTGGGTGACAGGGCGCTCAGTCCGTTCCGCACAGATGCCGGTCGGTCCGCGCCGCCGGCCACCACAGCTCTTACCTTGGAAAAGCCGGCGCACAAGTCGGTGATTTTCATTATCAGATCTTCCCGGGTAACGATTACGATTTCCTTCACCGCATCACAGCCTTCAAAGGCGCGCACAGTGCGGACAATCATCGGCTCGCCCCCAAGCTCCGCCATTACCTTATCAATTCCGCCCATTCGGGAGGCATTGCCTGCCGCCACAATCACCGCACCGCAGTATCCCAGCGGCAGCAACTTCCGAACAGTCTTTGTCAGCTTGGAAATGCCCATATTACAACTCCTTAACCAACTTCTTAAAGTAAGCGCCCCGTTCCATAAAGTTCTTAAACTGGTCAAACGCCGCCGCGGCGGGACTCATCAGCACCACATCGCCTGCCTTGGCATCTTCTGCCGCACGATGCACCGCATCGGTAAAATCCTTGCAATCAATCATTTCCGGGCAGCCGGGCACATATTCCGGCGCATTTTCCACAGCCTTTCGAATCTGCGGACCGGTTGCGCCGTTGACGTACAGCTTCTTTACCTGTCTGCAAATCACCGGCCCAAGCACATCGTAGGGAATCTGCTTGTCATAGCCGCCGGCAATGAGCAGCACCTTTTCCTTGAAGCTGTTGAGTCCCGCAATGGTACGGCTGGGTGAGGACGCAATGGAATCGTTATAGAACTTCACCCCGTCTTTCACCCGCACCAGCTCAATCCGATGCTCCACGCCGCCGAATTCCCGGGCCACCTTGCGGATGATTTCGTCCTCCACAAGGCCGTCCAGCGCCAGAATCGCAGCCATATAATTTTCTATATTATGCACGCCGGGAATGGCGATCTCATCTGTGTCCAGAACAGCAACGCCCCTGCGGTAAATCGTCGTTCCTTCCAAATACACATCGGCTTTCTGCCGGCGGGAGAAGAACTTTGTGGCGCCGTTACCTGTGAAAGAGGCAGTCAGTTCGTTGTCTAAATTCAGAACAAGAATGTCCTTTTCCGACTGGAAGTGGAACAGATTTTTCTTTGCCTGCACGTACTCATCCATATCCTTATGCACATCCAAATGGTTGGGCGCTAAATTGGTCACCACCGCCACGTGGGGACTGCGGTGCATATCCATCAGCTGGAAGGAGCTCAGCTCCACCACCGCAAAATCCGTCGGCTGCATATTATCTGCCAGCGGCAGCAATGGCGTGCCGATATTGCCGCCCAGCCACACCGTTTTTCCCGATGCTTTCAAAAGCTCTGAAATCAGCGTGGTTGTGGTAGTCTTGCCGTCAGAGCCGGTGACCGCCAGTATGGTGCAGGGACACAGCTCAAAAAAGATTTCCATCTCACTGGTAATCTCAGCGCCTGCCTGTCTCAGCGCCTCCAAAGCAGGGTTTGCCGGGTGCATACCCGGTGTGCGGAACACCAGATCGGCAGTGAGGTTTTCAAGATACCCCTCCCCCACTTGCAGTCTGCAGCCAAGCCGTTCCAGTTCCAGAATTTCCTCGTCCAGCTTTTCATAGGGGGTCTTGTCACAGCCGATGACTCTGCAGCCGTTTTCCAGCAGCAGCCGCACCAGGGGTCTGTTGCTTACACCCAGCCCCAGCACCGCAATGCGTTTTCCCTGTAACGCGGTAAAATAGGATTTCAGCAAGCCTTTCATAGTCATTCCTCAATTCACCTGTAGTCCTCTGTTATAGTATAGCCTTTCTAAGCAAAATTTGCAAGTGATTTGACAATGGGTGTCAAGGGGTATAGAATATAGAAAACACACAAGGAGACCGGTTATGACAGAAAACTACCATACCCATACCACACGCTGCCGCCACGCAACGGGTACGGATGAGGAATACGTCCTGCAAGCCATTGACGGCGGGCTGCAGGTTTTGGGATTTTCTGACCACACTCCCTTTCTGTTCCCTGGCGACTATTACACCCATATGCGTATGTATCCCCACGAGCTGGAAAACTATGCAGCATCCATATTATCACTGCGGCAGAAATATGCCGGACAAATTGACATCAAGCTGGGTCTTGAGGTGGAGTACTACCCCGCCAGAATGGGCGGTCTGCTGCAGCTGATCGCGCCTTTAGATATTGAATACTTCATACTTGGTCAGCACTGGTGCGGAAATGAACAGAACGAATCTTACAACGGCAATGCTACCGATGACCGCGCCCGCTTGACCCGGTACTGCGACCAAACCATTGAAGCTATGTCCACAGGACTTTTCAGCTACTTTGCTCACCCGGATCTTTGTAATTTTACCGGCGACCCGGTCTTCTACCGAGAGGAGACCATACGGTTGTGTGAAGCAGCAAAGGCATACGATATGCCGCTGGAAATCAATTTTCAGGGTCTGCGTACCAAGCGGCACTATCCCCGGGAGGAATTCTGGAAAATTGCCGGGGAAACCGGCTGCAAGGTAGTCTTGGGCAGTGATGCCCACACACCGGAGTACCTCGTTGCGCCGGAGATCGAGGCAGAGGCGCTGGAGCTTGTAAAGCGGTGTCAGCTGCAGCTTTTAGAGCATATTCCTCTGCGGCCTTGCAAGTGATTTGACAATTGACGCACTTTGGGGTACAATAGACCGGCGACCGGGTCGGACAGCCGCGGCTGCAAGCTGAAAAGCTGCAGGTGAGGAAAGTCCGGGCTCCACAGGGCAAGGATAACGGGTAACGCCCGCCGGGGGTAACCCCAGGACAAGTGCAACAGAGATATACCGCCGCAGCACACCCTTTGGTTGTGGCGCGGCAAGGGTGAAAAGGTGGGGTAAGAGCCCACCCGGCCTATGGAGACATAGGTTTTACGATGTAAACTCTATCCGGAGCAACGCCGTGGAGGAGCATATGGTTTGCCCGACCGCTCCAAGGAGGCGGCTTGATTCCGCGAGCAATTGCGGAACTAGATAGATGGCTGTCAAGACAGAACCCGGCTTACAGATCCGATCGCACAAACAAATGCGGCACTTCCCTTCAGGAAGTGCCGCGTGTTTTTATTCCTCGGGCAGCTTTACCAGTCCCGTCACGTCGGAAACCGGCAGTGAGAATGCGATACCCTGGGCCTTCTGACCCATTCCCATCCGGCTGTAGAGGGCGTTGAGTACATTGTCGCGGATTTCTTTCTCCACCACCATCATAAGGATTTCCTTCTCTGCGTGTACCGTAATACCAAAGAAGGTGGCTTCCTTTTCCCGGGCAACGCCCCGGGCATTGAGAATCGTACCGCCCCGGACGCCCTGCTCCCGAGCCACATCCATTGCCTCCTCCGCGTAACCGGAGTTTAC
Source organism: Faecousia sp. (assembly GCA_045635645.1). Classification (GTDB taxonomy): domain Bacteria; phylum Bacillota; class Clostridia; order Oscillospirales; family Oscillospiraceae; genus Faecousia. The sequence continues at coordinate 23,298 of JAZTWB010000003.1, forward strand.
AATTACAAAAATCACTTCATGATTTTCCGTCTTCACTTCAAAACCCTCCTTCTCACAGGTTATTGCTCAGGAATCGGTAAATATTCACACCAATCACACCGGACATCGGAACAGCAAAGCAGATTCCCTTTCCGTTTCGGATGGTGGAAAACTTCTCTTCCATACACTTCATAATCTCGTCAACCATATCCTCGCGAACGGCGCTGATAATCACAGCTTTATGTATATTCAAGCCAAGCATATCTACCAGCTCAGAGTTCGCTGTTCCCTTTCCGCCGGTTGTCAGCTGGAAATTTACCTCGAATTGACTGAGTACGTCCAGATAAAAATCTGCCTTGGGTCGGTCCACTACAGTAAACAGCAGCTTCAGCTTCTTAATGGCTGATTCATTGACAGTATTTGCCATATGCGTACCTCCCTACATAAAATTGATAATCTGCTGATCGTCAGCGTCCAGAATCCGCTTCATTGCACGCTTGTGCTGGACGTGGTTGTGGACCACCGCACGGAAGCCAAGCAGCTGAATGGTAATCAGCGGCGCCATTGCAACCAGCGCAACCACACCGAATGCGTCCCGAAGAACTGCGCTCTCACCCTGGATACCCATACACACACCGATGGCAAAGGGCAGAATAAAGCCGGAGGTCATCGGACCGCTTGCCACACCGCCGGAGTCAAAGGCGATGGCGGTATACACCGGCGGCACAAACAGTGACAGCGCCAGTGAAATAAAGTATCCGGGTACAATATAGTAAGCCAGGGAGAAATCGTAAACAATCCGCACCATAGACAGGGCAATTGCTCCGCCTACGCCGATACACAGGCCTACCAGCATAGACCGTTTGGTAATATAGCCGCCGGTAACCTCTTCCACCTGAGCGTTAAGTACGTGGATAGCAGGCTCGGCAAGGACCACCAGCACGCCCATAACCAGGCCCAGACCAATCACAACATAAGGATTCATCTCCGCCAGAGCAACACCCAGCTGATAACCCACAGGCATAAAGCCTACGTTCACACCGGTAAGGAACATCACAAGGCCCAAATAGGTCAGAATAACACCCATACCGATGCGTAACAGGTGCCGTTTGGGTAGCTTCAGGAAGAAAATCTGACAGCCCAGGAAGAACGCCACAATCATACCCAGCGCCAATCCTACTTCCTTGCAGGTATGCAGGGCAGTGTGCAAAAAGGCGTCTGTAATCTGATTGCTGACACTAAAATCCGGCACACTGTAGGCAAGCTCCGAGCTGGAAAACACGCCCAATAGCAGCACCGCCAGAATCGGTCCTACCGAACACAGTGCCACCATACCGAAGCTGTTTTCCTGAGAGCGACGGTCGCCCAAAACATTAGAGATACCAACGCAAAGCGCCATAATGAACGGCACGGTGATAGGACCGGTTGTCACGCCGCCGGAGTCAAACGCCATAGGCATCAGCGCCAGATTGTCATTGACTGCAAGCAGCAGCGCCAGCGCAAACAGCAGCATATAAAACAGCATCAGAATCATCGCCAGACGGCGCTTAAAGACAATGCGGAGAATGGACACAATCAAAAACAGTCCCACGCCAATTCCCACGGTAACTATCAGCACCGTACCATTAAGCACGGAGCTTACCTGCTTGGCAAGTACCTGCAAATCCGGCTCAGCCACTGTAATCAGCAGACCCATCACAAAGCATACAATCAGCAAAAGTTTCAAGTTCCGCTGTCTGGACAGGCCGGAGCCGATGTGGGTACCCATAGGCGTCATAGCCAAATCCGCACCCATATTAAACAGGCCGATTCCTAAAATCAGCAGTACCGCACCAACTGTAAACGAAATCAGTTCCGCCGAGGAGAAATTAAACCAGGGAAGCAACGAAATCAAATATACAATCAGTGTGATGGGCAGTGCAGAAATCAAAGCCTCCCATATTTTGCTACGAAGCTCTCTCACGGTCAATCACACTCCTTATAAACATCTTGCTGTCATTATACCACACAACAGACCTTTGGTAAAGGAAAAAATCCCCCGGTCCGAAGACCGGGGGATAAATTCACTTCAGAATCAAGAATTACTCGTAGATCTCGGTAACAACGCCGGAACCAACGGTACGGCCGCCTTCGCGGATAGCGAAACGCAGACCCTTCTCGATAGCGATGGGGGTGATCAGCTCAACGTTCATAACAACGTTATCGCCGGGCATGCACATCTCAACGCCCTCGGGCAGGCTGATGATGCCGGTAACGTCGGTGGTACGGAAGTAGAACTGAGGACGGTAG
>JAZTWB010000004.1:0-21981 GCA_045635645.1 Faecousia sp.
CTCGAACCGTCGACCTCCAGCGTGACAGGCTGGCGTGCTAACCGACTGCACCACCGGGCCAAATATGGTGGGAACAACAGGGCTCGAACCTGTGACCTCCTGCTTGTAAGGCAGATGCTCTCCCAGCTGAGCTATGCTCCCAACGGTATGCCGCATATCTCAGCGACGTGGTTTATTATACACATAGTATTGTGGTTTGTCAAGGGTTTTTTTCGTTTTTCTGTAAGGATTTTTTCTGCCGCCCAAAATCATTCCGGGCGGCAGAAACAAACGTTATTCTTCCTTTTCCAATTCGTCCACGCGGGCAATCAGACCGTCGACCATATCCTTCAGTCCCCGCTTTGCCAGCACCTGGGGCAGGTCAAATCCGGAGCCCCGGTTACCCTCAATCAGCAGGGGGCCATTGGGAGTGATTGCCACGTCCCAGCCTACAAAGTGAATCTGGTCATTGACCAGCGCTGCGTCCAGGCACAGCTGCTTAACCTCTTCCCAGAAGGGCACTTGATAGCCGTCGTAGCGGATGCCGGTGGCTGTACATTCCAGCTCATTGAGCTTCTTGTCAATGCCGTTGCCCGTAAGCTTGCCGGTTTTCTCGTCAATCAGCGCGGCGCTTCCGCCCATATGGAAATTATCCGCTACGCCCTTACCGGAGCCGACTCTCGTGGCGCAGAACAGAATCCAGGACTGACCCTTGGCCGCACCGGTGATAATCCGCAGCGTATTGACACAACCGGGACACAGCGCCTCCCACGCAGGGTGCTGCACCACCAGCTCTTCAAGGCAGGCCTTAGCTGTCATAGCGCTCTCGAAGAATGCCTTGCGGTCAGCAATCTCTGCGGTTACAATCTTTTGCACATCGTCTCCGCACTGACCAATCTGCGGCTTGTAAATAAACACAGGATTGCGCTCCAAAAAGGCCTCAAAAGCCTCGTAGCCACCCTCGGGATCAAAGAAATCCCGGCGGGTAAACTTGCTGTAATTCTTATGGAAATTGGTCTTGTTGGAGATATAGGGCGACCACTTAATATTGGAAAGGCGGGTAATCGCTTTGTCCAGATAGCCTACGCTGACGTAGGTTTTGCGCTGGGCGTGCTTTTTATTGTAGAACTGAAAATTCAAGTAATCCTGCAGACCCGAGCCATAGCGCAGGCAACACACAGCAGTATCCAGAAACATAAACCAGGCAGGCTTGCCCACCTTGGGTGCAAGCTCCTTCAAATCTCCGTAAAAGCGCTTATAGTTTCCCTGCAGCGCAAAGCTGATAACGCCCATTGTTACGCCTCCATTTCCTTAATCAGACCCCGGATATCCTCCGGCGTGAACACGTACTTTTCGTCACAGAACTGACATTCCACAGGGAAGTCCTTCCCCTCTTCGGCAATTTCTGCCAATTCCTTTTTGCCAAGGCTAATCAGCGCTGCCTCCACCCGCTCACGGGTGCAGTAGCACTTATATTCCACCGGGGTGGTCTCCATAAACACAACGCCCAAATCACCGCAAACCTGACCTAAGATGTCCTCCGGGGTCAGACCGGCATCCAGCATTGCTGTCACCGCGCCGGCGCGCTTAATGCCCGCTTCCACCACGTCGATGGTCTCGTCCGGCGCACCGGGCAGCAGCTGAATCAGGTAACCTCCGGCAACCTTTACGGTGCTGTCCCTGTCCACCAACACGCCAAGAGCGCAAGCGGTGGGAATCTGCTCGGACTGGGCAAAATATGCCGTTACGTCGTCACCGACTTCGCCGGAGACCAGCGGAATCGACCCCACATAAGGCTCTTTCATCTGCAAATCCCGAATAACCGTCAGCATACCGTCGGTACCCACTGTAGCGCCCACGTCCAGCTTGCCGGGGTATTTTTCCACCAGCGGCACATTGGGCTCGTACACATAGCCACGCACATTTCCCACGGAGTCGGAGACGCAGACAATGGTGCCGATAGGGCCGTCACCCTTAATCTGCAGGGTCATAGACCCGTTTTCCACCTTCTGCATATTGCCCATCATAGAAGCCGCTGTCAACGCGCGGCCAAAGGCGGCTGTGGCGTTGGGGGTGGTGTTATGAATCTGCGCGCCGCGGCGCACAAGCTCGGTGGAGCGGATTGCCACAACCTTCACAAAGCCATCTATGCTCATACCGCGGACGATATAATCGTTCATCGTATTATTCCCTTTCTTGCCTTGATATAAATGCGCTGCTCACCCGGTCTGGGCGGGCACAAAAGCCTGTCTGCATAGACCTCAATATGGGTAAAGCCGGCTTCTTTCAGATAAACGCACAGCTGCTGCGCCGAATAGGCGTACTCCCGGTGCTCCTCGAAGCTACGCTGCCAGACACCGCCGTTTCTCTGGAACAGGTCCATAGCATAGGTGCAGATGTTGGTTTCCTCGTCAAATTCACCCCGCCAGACGCAGTACACATCGTCATCCTCGTCAAGGAACACTTGCCCGTCCATAGCTCGCAGCTTCTCAGGCGTGTTCACGTCAAAAATGAAGCAGCCGCCGGGGTTGAGCGCCTTATACACCCTAAAAATCGCCTCCCGACAATCGTCGGGGTTTGTGATATAGTCCAAACTGTCCAGCGCGCACACCGCCAGATCCACGCCCCGGGGCAGATGCAGCTTTTGCAATTTCTGACAGACGAACATAGGGCGGTTTTCCATATCCACCGCTTTCTGATATGCCACAGAAAGCATATCGGCGGACATATCCACACCCGTCACCTGCAGACCTCTTTCCGCCAGCAGAACGGAAACAGAGCCTGTCCCGCAGGCCAAATCCACTGCGGTACGGGGCTGCAAGCCTTCTTTATGCAGCAGTTCAAAGTAAAACTCCACCGTCGCGCGGTAATCCACATCGTTCGTCAGCCGGTCATAGCTGGCTGCCAAGGCATTGTAAGCATTCATAACTATTATTCCTTGTTCGTTTTTTTACCAGGGTACGGAAACAAAAGCACATTCACAAGCCAAGCCACAGCTACACCGATAACCGTTTGGGATGCTCTGAGTACAGCATACAGATATCGACCATCATCAGCATGGGAAATCAGCAGAATAATATAAATTACTGCTGCAAGACCCGTCATAGTGCCGCAACCGGTACGCTCACCGATCTGTAAGGTAAATAGCGCGCCGATGAGGATCATCACAAGATCCAACACAATAACCAATGATACGCTTTCTACATTGGAATGGATAAGAATTCGCAAAATCAGCATAGGCAGACCCACCAGCATAGCAACCAAAGTCGCCTTAATGCGCTGCATGCCAAGTGTTCTGGTCTTTTCCGACGAATCCCGCACCTCCAAAAAGCCATAAATATATATAAAGATGGGGTGCACTTCCAAATCCGAAAAAAACAGCCGAATCCCTTGCCAGAGAAAAAAGCCGATGAGAATCGCTAATAGGCTTTTCATTTTACGCATTCCGATATGCATATGCCTTTTCCCATTCTTATCTGTTAAGTCTGCCATATAGCCTCCTGTTAAGCTTAAAAAGGCATCCCGGACAACCGTCCGGGATGCCACGTACGTCTTAGTTAACGGCTGAACAGACTGAAAATGTCCTCATCGTCATCAGAAAAGTTGGTCTTCTTGCCGGAAGCCTTAGACTCCTCTGCAGCTTCTCTGCTTTCAAAGCCGGTGGCAATAACGGTAACTCGCATCTCGTCCACAAACTCGTCGGAGGAGGTAGCGCCGAAGATGATGTTTGCATCGGGATTGGCTGCTTCCTGCACGATACCGGCAGCAGTCTCCACATCATCCAGTGTCAGCTCGGGAGAGCCGGTCACATTAACCAGCACGCCGGTAGCGCCGTTGATGGAGGTCTCCAGCAGGGGGCTTGCCACAGCGGCCAGAGCTGCCTGCTCAGCCTTCTCGCGGCCGGAAGCGATACCAACACCCATATGGGCGCGGCCGGCTTCCTTCATAATAGCGGAAACGTCAGCAAAGTCCAGGTTAATAATCACCCGCTCGGAGTAACCAACCAGCTCGGAGATGGAGGTCACAGCCTGCTTCAGAACGTCGTCAGCAATGCCGAAAGCGTTGGCGAAGGTAATCTTCTGGTCGGTAACGTACTTCAGGCGGTCGTTGGGAATGATGATCAGAGAGTCAACCTTCTCGTGGAGAGCCTCGATACCCATCTGGGCCTGACGCATACGGTTTGCACCCTCGAACTTGAAGGGCTTGGTTACGATACCAACAGTCAAGCAGCCTGCCTCACGGGCCAGGTCAGCCACGATGGGTGCTGCGCCGGTGCCGGTGCCGCCGCCCATACCGGCAGTGATAAACACCATATCGGTATTCTCAAGAATCTTGGCAATCTGCGCTCTGGATTCCTCAGCGGACTTCTGGCCGATTTCAGGCTTGGAGCCTGCGCCCATACCACCGGTGAGCTTTTCACCGATCTGCACCTTATTCTTGCACTTGGACTTGTTCAAATCCTGCTTATCCGTATTGATGACCACAAAGTCAACGCCGCTGACGCCGGCTTCGATCATACGGTTGATAACATTGTTGCCGGCACCGCCGACACCGATAACCTTAATCTTTACAACGCGCTCCTGAAACATTTCTGGCATTATGCTTTCCTCCTATGTATCGTTTTGCAGTCCGGAACACCGAATCTGCCATAATTACAATAGTACTCGTATATTTTACCTTGAAAATTGCATTTGGTCAATAGAAATTCTTATTTTTTTGTCAAAGAATTTCATTTTTTTGCATTTTCGCCGCCCTCAAAGGGTCTATAACCCACTTCGTCGGGCCAAATGGTGAAACTGACGTCCAGATAACCTGTCTGGTAGCGGCCCATTTTCTGAATTGCCGCCTTCATTGCGCTGATTTTATAGCTTAGGCGGGAGGCATCACCCAGAGACACCTGATAGCGGTCCTCATAACCAAGCCACAATGCCTCCGGCTCCGACACATCCACCGAGTCCACAGTGCCCATTACGCCGTTTTCTTCCAGCGCACCAAGAACCTGGATTGCCGTTTCCAGCTGCTGCCGGGCAGGCACAGACGGCACTGTCACTGCAGGGCCGGAAGATTCTCCCGTTTCCGCCGGCTGCTCGTAGGCCTCTGCCTGCTGACCGATTGACGCAGGCTGGATCTTGACCCCCAGAATCTGCGTGTGATTTTTTGCATCGGCAGCATCGGTACTATCTACAATCCGGCCTGCCGCGTCCATCAAATACCACTGACCGCCGCTGTCCTCAACCGCGTAGACAACCTCCAGCTCCACAATCTCAATATTAACCGTATCCGGCAGTTTTATTCCTACACGGACATCTCCAACATATGGCAGTTTTTTCTGAATACGGGCGCTGATTTTCCCCTCACTCAGACTCAGCAGCGGGTCGCCTTCCTGTATTTCCGAGGCTTCCTTGACTTCCCACGGCGTGTATTTTTCCGCGCCGGAGACTGTCACCTGCGCCGTTTTGAAGAAAATCGACATACCGAACACAAGCGCCAAAACTACCGCAGCAACTGTAGCCAAATGCAGCAAAAACCGATTGCGGTTAAAGGGCTTGGCGGGAGTGTATTGAATTTGCACCTCTCCTTCCGGCCGGGGACGGTCATTGGCATTGCGGCGCGGCCGCCTGCCGGTTACGCGCAATCTGTTTCTATCCTTGGTGTCCATCGTTTTACTCCTTATTTCTTATCAGCTGCTCCATCGCGCTGCACAAGCGCTCTGCACTGTCCGGAACGGAGATGCCGTAAAGCGCTTTTTCCATAGCATTGTAGCGGTCTCTGTCACCCAAAAGCTGTGAAATTTCATCAAAGAGCCGCCGGGCGGTGCAATCCTTTTCCGTAATCACCACTGCTCCACCCTGCGCTTTCAGCGCGTCGGCATTCTTCTGCTGATGATCATCCGTCACATTGGGAGACGGGATTAAAATACAGGGTGTGCCGGAAGCGGCAATCTCACTGCAGCTGGAAGCGCCGGCGCGACCGATAAAAACATCCGCTGCCGCCATTACGGTAGGCATATTATAAATATACTCCTGCATAGTAATTGCGGGGGTGTTTTTTAAATCGACACCCTGCTTGCGGACGCATTCCGGCATCCAGCTCCAGCCGTAGCTGCCCACGGCGTGGATATGGCGGAAAGGAAATCCCGCCGCCTGCTCCAGCGCAAACAGCTCAGCCGTGACCTCGTTCATTGCCTTGGCGCCCTGACTGCCAAAGGCAGAGACCACCAACGGCTTATCGTCCAGCCCCAGCGCTTTTCGGGCATCTGCTTTTTTCGTGTAGATAAATTCCCTGCGCACAGGCATACCCACAACCTCAACCTTTTCCGGGTGGCGGTAATGGGCAGCGCTCTCGGGAAAGCACACCAGCACCTTATCCACCCAATCGGCCACCATACGGGTGGTAAGACCGGGCATTGCGTTGGCCTCGTGGACACAGGTAGGGACTTTCAGCCGCTTTGCAGCATACAGGGCAGGAAAACTGGCATATCCACCGGTGCCAACCACAACGTCGGCATCAAATTCCCGAATGATTTTCTTGCATTTTCCGATGGCGGATATGACGCTTTTCACTGCCAGAAAGTTATTGCGGATTGCGGGCAATGAGAGGCTTCTTTCCAGGCCGAAGGCGCGCATTACCTCCAGTCGGTAGCCTGCCTTGGGGACAAGCTCCTCTTCCATATTGCCCCGACCGCCGATGAACAGAATGTTACTGTCCGGGTGGCGCTCTTTCCAGCTATTTGCCACTGCGATGGCAGGGTTGATATGGCCGCCCGTGCCGCCGCAGGTAAAAATCACATTCATATAGCTTCCTCCTGTTGTGCCGCTTTGTTCCGATAACGGGAAATGCTCAGCACGATTCCCATCTCCCCCAAATTCACCGCCAGCGCCGTTCCCCCGTAGGAGAAAAAGGGCAGGGCGATGCCGGTAGAGGGCAGCAAATTGGTCACAACACCTAAATTCAGTATGGTCTGGACCGCAATCAGCGATACCAAACCGGCACCCAACACCGTTTGAAAACGGCTGGCACCCTGCAGGGCAATTCGGTAGCCCCGCAGAATCAGCGCGGCGAACAGCGCAATAATCAGCACCGCGCCCGCAAGTCCAAGCTCCTCACAGATAATGGCAAAGATGTAGTCATTATACTGGAAGGGTAAATACAAATATTTCTGCCGGCTCTTCCCAAGACCCAAACCGAACAGTCCGCCGGAGCCGATAGCATAGAGAGACTGCAAAATCTGGTAGCCGGTATCGGAGGGGTCCTGCTCCGGGTGGCGCCAGGCGGTAATTCTGTCGCCGGCGTAGCCCATAAAGCTCACATACACCACAACAAACACTGCCGCTGCGCCTGCGCCGGCCAGCAGCCATTTCGGGTGCGTCCCGGCAACATACATCATCACCACCGCCACCATACCCATCAGCATAATGGCAGACAGGTGCTTTTCCAGCGCCAGCGGCACCAGAATTCCCAGCAGCGCCGCGCCAAAGCCCAGCACACCCTGCCGAAACTGCCGCGCCCGCTTTCCAAAATCCTTGGTCAGCTTGGCAAACAGCACAATGAGAGTGAATTTCGCAATTTCCGAGGGTTGGAACTGAATGCCCGCAATGTTAATCCAGCGCCGCGCGCCGTTGACGGACTCTCCGAACAGCAGCACCGACAGCAGCAGCAAAATACTGATGCCGTACAGCACCCACGCCCAACGCAGCCAGAACTCCGGTGGAATCCGGCTGAGAACAACCATAGCGCCCAGACCAATCAGCGCGCACAGTCCCTGTTTTTGCAAATATCTTGTGGATTGGGTATAGCCGGTGTCGTAATGGCTCTGGGCATAGCTGGCAGAGTAGAGCATTACAAGCCCCACGCCCAGCAGTAGCAGCAGCAAAAACAAAAACACCCGGTCTACACCGTCATTCGTCCGTTTTAAGGTAAAACGGCGGTCCTCTTTGGCATACAGATGACTCTGCAATGCCATAGATTCTCCTTTCTCAGCGCCCCGCGATTCCCAACCAGGCAGCGATGCACATCAGCACCGTAATGGCGGTAAATACCGAGACAATCTTCTCCTCTTTCCAGCCGCACATCTCAAAATGGTGGTGAATGGGAGACATTTTAAACAGTCGCTTGCCGTGGGTCAGCTTGAAATACCCAACCTGCAAAATTACAGACAGGGTTTCTGCAATATACACCACACCCACCAGAATCAGCACCAGGGGCATATCCAGCGCGAAGGCCAGTCCACAGACGATACCGCCCAGAAACAGTGAGCCGGTATCCCCCATAAACACCTTGGCGGGGTGCCAGTTGTAGAACAGGTAGGCAATCAGTCCACCTATCAGCGCTGCCGGTAAAAGCGCCAGGTCGTATTTTTCCTTACTCACAGCCGCAGCCACAAAAAACACCATCACAGGAATGGTGACACTGCCGCACAAACCGTCAACACCGTCGGTCAGATTCACCGCATTAACACAGCCTACCATAACAAACATGGCAAAGAAAATGTATGCCATCGGATGTATGTAGAAGGTTTTGTTCACAAAAGGAATATACAGGTCGCTGGTCATACTGCCTTCCACATACAAAAGGTACAGATACAGCGCCGACACGGCCATTTGCAGCATTGCTTTCTGCAATGCGGTCAGACCCAGATTGCGCTTGAATTTCAGCTTACAGAAGTCATCCAAAAAGCCAACCAGGCCAAAGCACAGGCCCAGAATCAGCACATAAAACACAGTCTTTCCCTGCATAGAAGGAATGTTAATCGCAAGGCAAATCACTGCAGCAAGGATAAACATCAGACCGCCCATCATAGGCGTACCCGCCTTGCTGTTGTGCCAGGTAGGTCCGATCTCACGAATGGACTGACCTGCCTTCAGCGCCCGCAGCACCGGAAGCAGAAAGTAGCCGATGACACCGGTGAGCGCCGCGGACACCAGAGCGGTTATACAGACTCTTATCATAGATTCTCCTCCGTATTAGGTTTCGTCCTTCAGAAAAGCCTCCAGCACCTGCTCCATACGCATACCCCGGCTGCCCTTGAACAGCAGTACGTCTCCGGGTTTTGCCAGCTGCTTGAGCGTTTGAATCAGCAGAGCTTTATCCGTAAAGGCTCTGGCACTCGCCTGTGACATACCGCCGGTGATTGCGCCGTAGAGCATACGCTCACTGCGGTTACCGTACGCAAGCAGTACATCTGCCTTCCGGGCAGCCAGTCTGCCCACCTTGTAGTGCTCCGCATCGGAGCAGACACCCAGCTCCAGCATATCCCCCAGCACCGCCACACGGCGACCGGAGCGGTTGCCCAGAACAGTCAGCGCGGCATTCATCGATTCAGGACCTGCATTGTAGCAGTCCTGAATGATAGTATAGCCGTTTTTCTCATAAATCTCCTGCCTGCCCTCCATATTTTGGAAGTGCTGCAGGCTCTGCCGGATTTTCTCCCCGTCAACACCCATCTCAAGTCCCACTGCAACGGCAGCAAGGGCATCATAGGCAAAATGCTCACCCTCCAGCGGCAATACCACAGGCAGCTCCTGCTGACCGGCACTGACTGCAAAAGAAAGGGCATTTTCATTTTGGAACACGCCCCTGCCCAGCACCTGGCTTCCGGTGTTCCGGACACCGAAATACACCGCGCGCTCACCTAAGGTTTTGCGCTGATTCCACAGCAGGGCATCATCGCCGTTGAGGACGATTTTGCTGTCGGCAGCCATGCCCTCCAGAATTTCCAGCTTTGCCTGCAAAATTCCCTCCATTGAACCAAGATGCTCAATGTGCATAGTGCCGATATTGATAATAACAGCAATGTCCGGCTTGCCGATAGAGGAAAGGTAGGCAATCTCCCGGAAATGGTTCATACCCATCTCCAGCACTGCCACCTGCGTATCCTCCGGCATTTCCAGAATGGCCATAGGCATACCGATGTCATTGTTATGGTTTGCAGGTGTCTTTGCAACCCGATAGGTACTCTCCAGCACAGAAGCCACCATTTCCTTGGTGGTGCTTTTGCCCACAGAGCCGGTGACACCCACCACCTTCATACCGATGCGCTCCCGCTCACCCCGGGCTATCTGTCCAAGGGCAAGGCGCGTATCCTCCACCACGATCGCGGGGTAATCCCCATCGCAATGGGTGCAAAGCACAGCGGCAGCGCCTTTTTCCAGCGCCGCGGGAATGAAATCGTGACCGTCCCGCGCGCCCTGCAGGGCAATAAACAGCTGATCCTTCTCAATCTTCCGGCTGTCATTGTTCGCGCCAAAGAAGGTTACCTCACTATATTTCGGGTCAACCCGTCCGCCGCACCAAGCGGCGGCCTGTTGCAGAGTAATTCTGCCCATTATCCGTTCCTCGTTTCCGCCAGATATGCCGCCACAACCTCACGCTCATCTAAGTGGTGCTTCACACCGCAGATTTCCTGATAGGTTTCGTGACCCTTTCCGGCAAGTACTATTATATCATTTTTTTGCGCAATGTCCATAGCCCGACCAATGGCTTTCGGGCGATTTTCTAAAATTTCATAGTTCGTTTTGGAAGAATCTACCCCTTTTACAATATCCTGGATGATTTTCTCAGGGTCTTCCGTGCGAGGATTGTCGGATGTGATAATGGCGTAGTCGGCAATGTCCACACCGATTTTTCCCATAATGGGGCGCTTGACGGGGTCACGGTCACCGCCGCAGCCAAATACGGCAATGAGCCGACCTTTACAGTACCCCTTCACAGAGGAAAGCACATTCTCCAGTCCATCGGGAGTGTGGGCATAGTCGATAAGCACCGTGTAATCCTTACCGGGCGTAGGAACAACCTCCACCCTGCCCTTAACACCCTTAGCGCTGCCCATAGCAGCGGCGGCATCGTCAAGGGAGATTCCCAGCTGCAATGCGCAGCCCAAAACCGTCAGGGCATTGTATACAGTGAATTTTCCCGGAATCGGAAGTTTTACCGCCACCCGCTGCTGGCCGTAAACTGCCGTAAAGGAAATGCCGTCGGAGAGCAGGGTCAAGTCCTCCGCCTGCAAATCCGCCGCGCCATTGACCGCGGTGGTCAGCAGCGGGCAAGCGACATTCCGGGCAATACGGGCAAACCATTCGTCGTCTGCGTTGGCAACTGCCATACGGCAGCGGCGGAACAGCTCTGCCTTGGTGTCGCAGTATGCTTCCATTGTCTTGTGGAAATCCAGGTGGTCCTCCGTTAGATTGGTAAAGGCGGCGCAGTGGTAGTGCAGGCCCGCCACTCTGTCCAGCGCAATTGCGTGGGAGGAGACTTCCATAATCACGAAGCTACAGCCTGCATCACGCATTTTTGCAAGCAGCTGCTGCAGTTCAAAGCTCTCCGGGGTGGTACGGTCGGTAGGGATAATCTGATCGCCAATCATATTCTCCATTGTGCCGATGAGGCCAACCTTTGCCCCCAGCACCTGCTCCAAAATATGTTTCAGCAGCAAAGTGGACGAGGTCTTTCCGTTGGTGCCGGTAATGCCGATGAGCTTCATAGCGTCACCGGGGTGATTGTAGAAGTTTCCGCCAATTTTCGCCAACGCCAGCCGGTCATTGTCCACCTGCACATAGGGAATATCCTCCGTCTGGGGCTTTGCTGTTACGACTACAGCCGCGCCCTTTTCCAGCGCCATAGGGATATAGCGGTTGCCGTCTGTGGCAAAGCCTGTGATTGCCACAAACATACAGCCGGGGGTTACCTTTCGGGAATCGTAGACCACAGAGGCAATCTCCATATCCACGTCCACATTGGTCTTTGTTACATTTACGCCTGCAAGCAACTGCTTTAATTTCATAACAATCTCCTTTTGTGCCGTCAATCGGCAGCTTTGGTATCGGTAAATTCCAGTTTAATGGTTGTTCCCGCGGGAACCTGCGCGTCCTTCGGCTCTGACTGGGCTGTGACCACGGCATCGGGCGCATCGTTGCCCGTCACCAGAATGTAAAGACCCAATTTCCCTGCAGCAGCGCTTGCCTGAGCCCGGGTCATACCAGCAAAATCCGGCACAGCGACTGTTCTCTCCTCCGGCTGATCACCCAGATACAGCAGCACCTGACTATCCCCCGGCACAACATTTCCCGCTGCGGGAATCTGTCCGGTCACTGTCTCGCCTGTACCCACAACCTCAGCATTTAAACCAAGGGCTTTTAGTTGTTTTTGTGCCTCCTGCAGCGTCAGTCCGGAGAAATCCTCTACGGTCACTTCCCTGCCGGCGGCATCTTCTTCCGTGTAGTTGCGCTTTACTTCCAGATAAGGCAGAATATCCGCCATCACTGCGCCTACAGTAGGCGCCGCCATCACACCGCCGGAAATGTACATTCCTGTACTGCGGGACGGTGTATCCAACGCCACAAGTACAATATACTCCGGATCGTCCATTGGCGCAACCCCTACGAAGGAGACAATTTTATCCTGCACCCGCTGGCCGTTTTCGTCAAACACATCGATTTTTTCACTGGTGCCGGTCTTTCCGCCAATGGAAAAGCCCGCAACCTTGGCATTTTTTGCCGTTCCCTCTGTCACCACCGACTCCATAAGACGGCACATTGTTTCGGAGGTTTCCTCTTTGATTACCTGCCGCAAGACGGTTGGCTCTTGCTGCAGCACCACATTGCCATCGGTATCCATTACCTGGGAGACCAGATACGGCTCCATTAAGTAACCGCCGTTGACCACCGCCGCAATCCCCCGCACCAGCTGCAAGGGTGTCAGCTTAAAGGTCTGACCAAAAGAGCCGGAGGTTAGGGACGCTGTTCCCCATTTGTCTGTATTGGTCACCAGCTCCTTGGAGAAGAACACGCCCTTACTCTCGCCCGCCAGGTCAATGCCTGTTTTTTCTAAAATTCCAAACTTTTCCACATACTCATAAAACCGCTCGCCGCCCAGCTTCAAAGCAATGTGAGCAAAGGCAAGATTGCAGGAATTCTGTAGCGCCTGTGGGGTTTTCTGGGCGCCGTGGCCGGTGGAGCGCCAGCAGTGCAGCCGTTGGGCGCGACCGGGAATCTGTTCCGCGCCGGAGCAGTGGAAGGCGGTATCCAAATCAATTGCGCCGCAGTCCAGTGCCGCCGCCATTGTCATTACCTTAAAGGTAGAGCCGGGCTCATAGCCGTCGGATATGCAGCGGTTGCGCCACTGCTTCAGCTGCGCCGCCCGAAGCCGCTCCCGATAGGTCTTTTCCCCGTCGGTATAGGCCTGTGAATTAACAGGATTGAGCAGGTATGCTGTTCTTAACTTTTCCAAATCCAGCGCGGTTTTGGTGTCCTGTATTTCCAGATACGCATTGGGGTCGTAGCTTCCAAGGGTGGCCATCGCCAGTATTTCACCGGTGTTGACGTTCATCACCATACCGAACGCACCATTTTGCACGTCGTAGCGGGCAATCGCCTGCTCCATTTGCTTTTCAAGACACGCCTGTACAGTGGTGTCCAGTGTGAGCACAACGCTGTCTCCCTGACGGGAGGCAAGGTAATTTTCATAGGAGAAGGGCATATCCATCTCGTTGTTGCCCTTGGTGGTAATGACGCTGCCCACCGATCCCTCTAAATAGCTGTTATAGGCCGCCTCTATTCCCTCAGAGCCGGTATTGGAGGCGTTGGTAAAGCCGATGACCTGCGATGCCAAGGTGCTATAGGGATAATAGCGCTGGGAGTTTGGCTCTAAGTGAATACCGGAGATTCCCTGCTCATTGATATAACTGCGAATCAAGGACGCGGTATCCTCATCAATGCGGGCAGCGATTTGCTTGTAGCGCATTTTGGTATCCTTGGCTTGCTCACAAATCCACTGGGGGTCCAGGTCGAGGATCTCCCCCAATTTCTCTCCGATGGCAGGTATATCCGCCTTGGACTGCTTCAGCTCGTGGGGGTCTAAGTACACATTTTCCACACTGCGGGAGCAGGCGAGAATGTTCATATTCCTGTCGTATATGAGCCCTCTGTCCGCTGTGACGCGGGTGGTGCGGGTCTGATTTCGCAAAGCAAGACGGGCATAGTAATCGTAGTCACGAATCATCAGGCTGTACAGCTGCATCAGCACAGGTATGAACGCAACAATCCCCAAAAACAGCGCTGTGAGGGTGATGCGCCTGTGCTGTCCTGTATCTCTGCGAATGCGATTGTATTCCCGTTTTTTTGCCATACACTCCGACCTTTCCTAAAAATGGGCAGCAAGGGAATCCCTCGCCGCCCATCGCAGCCTTATTTTAGTGTATTGGCGCGGACAATCTTTATGCAAACAGTCCTGTTAAAAATGTTCCGATGCGCTGCCAGAGGCTCACCTGCTGCATTTCTTCCGCGGGAAGCTCTACCTGGATAGTGGTGTGCTCTGCCTGCTCGCGGGGAATCATACCCAGTGCCAGCGCGGTCTTTTCCACTGCCTCCATATCACATTCGGCGGCATATTGGTCCTGCAGCGCACGATTCTCTTCCTGCAGCTGGGCAACATATTCTGCCATCTGGGCAGTCTTTTCTTGCTGGACGCTAAGTCTGCTGATACCAACGGACATCATAATCAGCATACACACTGCAACAACAATGCCCAAAGCAGCAACGGGGTCTACATAGATTCTCTGAACTTTGTGCTTCTTGATCCGGGGCAGTATGCCCGCCGAAAAAACAGAAACAGGCATCACACGCCGTGCTGCGCTGCCGGAGGTATAATACTCTACATACTGTACGTCAACGCGAGGTGCCATATCTGCCTGCTCCCTTCTTTCTATATTTTTTCACACACCCGCAGTTTTGCGCTGCGGGAACGGGGATTTGTCTCTAATTCTTCCTGCGTCGCTACAATGGGCTTGCGGCTGACAAGCTTTACCTGCGGCTTCTTGCCGCAAACACACACAGGGAAATCACTGGGACAGGTGCAGCCCTTTGCCGCCTCTGTCATTGCGCTTTTTACAATTCTGTCCTCCAAAGAATGGAAGGTAATAACCGCCAGACGTCCGCCGGGATTCAGCAGTGAAATAGCGGCACGCATTGCCTTTTCCACAGAAGCCAGCTCATCATTTACCGCGATGCGGATTGCCTGAAAACTCCGCTTGGCGGGGTGCTGCTTTTCCCGCAGTGCCTGGGGCGGCATTGCCGAACGAATGATGTCCACCAGTTGGAGGGTGGTTTCAATGGGAGTCTCCTCCCTGCGCCGGCAGATTGCAGACGCGATACGGGGCGCGTAACGCTCCTCGCCGTAATCAAACAAAATCCGCTTCAGCTCTTCCTGCGACCAGGTGTTGACCACGGTGTGGGCCGTCAGCGCATCCTCGTTGTTCATACGCATATCCAGCGGGGCATCTGCCATATAGGAAAAGCCTCGGGAGCCATCGTCCAGCTGGGGTGAGGACACACCCAAATCAAGGAGGATTCCGTCCACGCCGGAATATCCCAAATCCTTTGCCACCTGCGCCATTTCGCAGAAATTGGAATGAACAAGGGTAACATTCTTTTCATAAGGCGCTAAGCGCTCACCTGCCGCCTTTAAGGCGACCTTATCCCGGTCAATGCCAATGAGCATACCGGTGGTCAAACGCCTTGCTATCTGACCGGAATGGCCTGCGCCGCCCAGTGTGCCGTCAATGTAAATACCCTCCGGCTTGATTGCCAAACCGTCCAGACATTCCTGCAGCAGCACAGAGATATGGTGAAAATCACTCATAGTCCGATTGCCTCCAGAGAAGCAAGCAGCTTTTCGGGGGTAAGATTCTCTTCCTCGAAGCGCTTGAATTCTGCGGCATCCCAGATTTCCGCCTGTCCCGCGCGACCCACAATCATCACGTCCTTGCCGATACCGGCATAGTCCAGCAGAAATTGGGTCAGACCGAAGCGGAACTGCTTATCGGGGTTACACTCGGTTGCGTTCATAAAAATCAAGCTTGTGGCAGCAGAGCGCTGAGAAATGGGCAGCTGATTGTAATTCTGGCTTAAGGTCTGCCAATCCTCGGCGGTATAAACCGTAAGACAGCGGTGACCGCAATTGACACCCAAAGTTACGAAAAAGTCTCCGCCCATCTCTGCTCTGAGCTTTGCAGGCACAAACAGCCGGTTCTTCTCATCCAGCTTGGCGGGATATTTTCCTATCATTTGCGTTCACCTCCACTCCATTTTGCTCCACTTTGCTACCATTTTGCTCCATTTACTGATAGTATAATCGATAGATTTTCAAAAAGCAACACTTTTTTTGCAGATTTTCCAAAAAATTTTGACAAAAACACCGGATTTTCACAATATTAGAACGCTTGTTCTACAAAACAGAACAAGCGTCCTACTCAGCTTTGAAAGACCAGTTTTCCATCTTCCTGCTTCATTCGTATTTTCCCGGGCTTTTTGCTGCACTGGAGCAAATACACCGCCAAGGGTCCTTCCACCTGTTCCTGCACAAGATGCCGGATATGGCGCGCACCGGATTGCTGCTTCCCCTTGCCCACCAGCTCCTTTGCCAGTTCCTCCGGGAAGGTCAGCTGAATGCCCGTTGCCGCAGCTCTGTCCTGCAAACACCGCAGGTACTTCCGGGCAATTCCCTCCAAAGCAGATTGCTCCAAGGCGGAAAAGGGTACGATTGCGTCCAGCCGCCCCAGAAACTCCGGTGTAAAGTGGCGGCGCACACTTTCCATCGTCTGTCCCTCCCTGCCGGCAGGCTGAAACCCCAGTCCGTCACTGCGCAAATCGCCGCCTAAATTGGAAGTCATCACTACAATGGCATTGCGGAAGCTGACCCGCCTGCCGGTAGAATCGGTGAGAACGCCCTCCTCCATAATTTGCAGCAGAATCCCGGACACATCCGGATGCGCCTTTTCCAATTCATCCAGCAGCACAAGGCAGTAAGGTCTGCGGCGGACCGCCTCGGTCAGCTTTCCGCCCTCCTCATACCCCACGTAGCCGGGCGGCGCGCCAATCAAGCGGGCAACCGCGTGTTTTTCCATAAACTCACTCATATCCAGACGAATCATAGCGTCCTTGCTGCCGAACAATTCCCGCGCCAAGGCTCTGCACAGCTCGGTTTTACCCACACCGGTAGGTCCGGTGAGCAGCATACTGGCAACCGGTCGGTCCTCCTCCCGGATTCCGCAAAGACCCCGGCGCACACATTCTGCCACTTGGGAAACCGCCTTCTGCTGGCCGATTACCTGCTGCTGGAGAATCTCCTCCAGCTGAAGCAAACGCTCTTTCCGGTTTGCGGTAAGTCTACCCACGGGTATGCCTGTTCTGGCGGACACCGCCCAAGCCACATCTGCCGGGGTAACAATTTTACTCCGTCTGCCCTCTGCGCTACGGGAAGCCAGGCGCTGCATACGGTCCCGCAGCTGCGCAGCCTTCTCATACCGACTCTCCCGCACTGCCTCCTGCAGCTCCTCTTCCAGCTCCTGCCGCTGACTGCTGCCGGCAGAATGCAGCTCCTCCATACGGGCGTGGGACGCCGCCTCATCCAGCAAATCAATCGCCTTATCCGGCAGAAACAAATCCGGCAGATACCGCACAGACAGCCGCACCGCGTCCTGCACCGCCTCGTCGGAGATGCGGATGTGGTGATGGCGCTCCAAGCCGGGCTTTAGCCCATAGAGTATTTCAAGGGTTTCCTTTTTATCCGGCTGCTCCACCATAACCGGCCGGAAGCGTCTGTCCAGTGCCGGGTCTTTTTCAATAAACTTCCGATACTCCTCTAAGGTGGTAGCACCCAGCATTTGCAGTTCTCCCCTGCCCAGCGCAGGCTTGAAAATATTGGCTGCATCGATTGCACCCTCTGCCGCACCGGCGCCAACGATGGTGTGCATTTCGTCCACGAACAAAATCACATCCCCTACCCGACGGATTTCCGCCAGCACATCCCGCAGCCGTTCCTCGAACTCTCCCCGGTACTTGGTGCCTGCCACCAAGTTCGCCATATTCAGACTGTAAAGGCGCTTATTCTTCAGCTGGGGCGGCACAGTCCCCGCCGCCATACGCTGGGCAAGCCCTTCGGCAATGGCGGTCTTACCCACACCCGGCTCACCTATCAATGCAGGGTTATTCTTGTTTTTACGGCTGAGGATACCAATTACCGTATCGATTTCCTTCTCCCGCCCAATAACCGGCTCCATATTTGCAGCCTTCAAAACCATATCCTCACTAAACTGCTCCAACAGCTTCGTTGTGACCGCCTCCTTCAATACTGTTTTTTTGCTCTGCATCTGCAGCATTTCCACCGTCCGGCTAAACAGCGCCTCTGTATCCACGCTGCAGAGTATGAGCAATTCCCGGGCCGCCGTTTTCTCCTGCCGCAGCAGTGACAGCAAAATGTGCACCGGCGCGACCTGTCCGCTGTGCAAAGCGCCCGCTTCCTCTGCAGCGCCCCGCAGAATCCGCCGCATCTGCGTGGAAAAACCCTGAGGAAGCGGCAATCCCGGTGTGCCGACACCGTATAAAATGGTCGTCAGCTGTTCTGTCAGCTTCGGTTCAACACCTGCCGCCTGCAGCAAATTCCCCGCCGGATTTGGCTCAGCAGACATCGCTATCAGCAGATGGGCGCTGCCCACATAGCCGTGTCCAAAACCTCTTGCAATCCGGGCAGCTGACAGTAAAATTTTTTCAGTCTCCGCAGTATAACGCATAAGTACCCTCCCGCCTTGGAAAATTCTCCCCGACGGCACGGAAAAATATACGGGTCATTTTTAAAAAAACCATTGCATTTTGCAAAATACGTGTTAAAATAGAGTTGCATTCCCTGTGGAATGGACATAACAAACATAATGGAGGGAAAATCATGGCTTACAAGATCACCGATGCTTGCGTCAAGTGCGGCGCCTGCGCTGACAATTGCCCTGTTGAGGCTATCTCCGAGGGTGACGAAATGTACGTTATCGACGCTGATGTTTGCGTTGATTGCGGCAGCTGCGCTGACAACTGCCCCACCGAAGCAATCGTAGAAGGCTGATTCTCCGATTCTGCTATCAGCCTGCGTACTGGGCATTCCCAGCCACGCAGGCTGATTTTTTTAATAGACAAACTGCCGGAGGGATATTATGGAACAGCTGCATAACGGTCTTACATTGACCCTTTCCGAGGGCGCATTTCCTTTAAGCACCGATTCCATCGCGCTCAGCGGTTTTGTGCGTCTGCCAAAGAACGCCAAAGTGCTGGATTTAGGCTCCGGCTGTGGAACGCTGGGCCTGCTGCTGTGCGCAAACGACCCCGGCTGCACTGTTACCGGCATTGAAATTGACGAAGCTGACCACGCAATGGCGCTGCACAATATTGAAAGCAACGGCTTAACCTCCCGTCTTAGCAGTATATGCAATGATTTGCACACTGTCCCCACTTTTCTTCCCGCCGGCAGCTTTCACTGCTGCGTGTCCAACCCCCCCTACTTTTCGGCAGGTCCGGAAAAGCAAACACACCCTGCCGCCCGGCACGAGACCCTCTGCACAATGGACGAGCTATTTCAGGCCGCTGCCTGGGCAGTCCGTTACGGCGGTGACTTTTTTGTCGTCCACAAGCCGGACAGACTGGCGGAGCTGTGTGCCTGCGGTGCAAAACACAAGTTAGAGCCAAAGCGCCTGCTTTTGCTCCGTCATCGCCCCACTGACCCCATTTCATTGGTGCTGCTGCAGTGCCGCAAGGGGGCAAAGCCGGGTCTTGTGATTGAAGAGGCCCACCTGAAGGAAGCTGATGGCGAGCCATCTGAATACTATCGCAAACTATACCACTTATAGGAGGTACTCTAAATGCAGGGAATGCTGTATCTGGTCCCCACCCCCATCGGGAATCTTTCCGACATCTCCATTCGCTGTCGCCAGACGCTGGAGCAGGCGGACTTTATTGCCGCAGAGGACACCCGTGTGACACTTAAGCTATTAAATCACTTGGGTATCAAAAAAAGCCTTGTCAGCTACTTTGAGCATAACAAGGCGCAAAAGGGCGATATGATTGTGCAGCGGATTCTGGCGGGCGAAACCTGTGCGTTGGTTTCCGACCCCGGCAGTCCCGCCCTTTCCGACCCCGGTGAGGATTTGGTAAAGCAGTGCGCCGATGCAGGCATTACCGTCTGCGCCATTCCCGGACCCTGTGCGGTGATTACGGCACTGAGCATTTCCGGACAGGCTACCGGCAGATTCTGCTTTGAGGGTTTTCTGTCCACCGCCAAGAAAAGCCGCAAGGAGCATCTGGAAGCGCTGGTTAACGAGCAGCGCACAATGATTTTTTACGAAGCGCCCCACAAGCTGCCCGCTACCTTAGCAGATATGGCCGCCGTATTCGGCGCAGACAGACCCATCAGCCTGTGTCGGGAGCTGACAAAGCTTCACGAGGAGGTCATTCGCACCACCTTAGGCGACGCTATAGAGCTGTATACCCAGCAGCCTCCCAAGGGCGAATTTGTTCTGGTGGTTGCCGGCGCTGCCCCCAAGGCAGAGAAGGCTGCCACAGCGGAGGACGCCGCCGCCCGGGTATCAGAGCTGATTGCCGGTGGAATGAGTCGGAAGGACGCCATCAAGCAGACTTCCCAGGAACTGAAGCTGCCCAAAAACGCGGTGTACGATGCCGCTCTGGAAATCTGAAATATCCCTCCCCAAGGACGCATAGTCTTGACGGGAGGGATTTTTATGGTTATGAGTTGGATATGGACAGGTATGGTGGCAATTTCGCTGATTGCCGCACTGCTGCTGGGTAACGGCTCTGCCCTGTCCGCCGCAATCCCCCAGGGGGCGCAGGCGGGTATTACCTTGGCAATATCTATGGCCGGGTCAATCTGCCTGTGGACGGGCGTTGGTAAGCTAATGGAGCAGGCGGGCGTAACAGAAAAGCTGTCAAAACTGCTGCGGCCTATACTGGGACGGCTGTTCCCCTCTCTGAAGACGGACGCCCATTTGGAAAACTGCCTGTGCGCCAACGTGTGCGCCAACCTGCTGGGGCTGGGCAACGCCGCCACGCCTATGGGCATACAGGCGGCGCAGCGAATGGCGCGAGGGCGCAATGGCGTGGCAAGCGACGAGCTGTGCAAACTGGTTGTACTGAACACCGCATCCATTCAACTCATTCCTGCAACGGTAGCGGCAGTACGTTCCGGGCTGGGCTGCGCCACACCTTTTGATATTCTTCCGGCAGTGTGGCTGACAAGCCTGTGCTCTGCCGGTCTTGGGGTTACGGCTGCGTGGCTGTTGGGAAAGCTGTGGCGGCGATGACAGATTATCTGATTCCCATTTTGCTGCTTGGGGTTTCCCTGTTTGCGCTGCGCAAGCAGGAAAACAGCTACGATCTGCTTCTGTCCGGCGCAGCAGACGGACTGAAACTGCTATTGACCCTTGTGCCCACGCTGGTGTTATTACTAACCGCGGTGACGATGCTGCGCGTCTCGGGCGCCATTGAAGTTATCAGCGCCTTTTTAGCGCCCGCCTTTCGGCTTGTAGGTATTCCCCCGGAGACGGCTATGCTGGTGCTAATCCGCCCAATCAGCGGCAGCGCCGCTCTGGCTGTGGGCGCAGATTTAATGGCACAGTACGGTGTGGACTCCCAAATCGGCAGAACTGCCGCGGTTATGCTGGGCTCTACGGAGACAACCTTCTACACTATCAGCGTCTACTTTGGCGCGGCGGGCATCAAAAAGACCCGCTACACCCTGATTGCAGCGCTGTTTGCTGACTTTGTGGGATTCTTTATGGCGTCACTGTGCGTGCGGTTTTTGATGTAAAAATGCCCGCTGCTTTCGCAGCGGGCATTTTGCATTATTCCTCGTCTTCGTCTACATCGTCGAAGGTGAACTCCAGAGTTTCGCCGCAGTTGTCGCAGATAATGCTGCCCTCTTCCAGCGTATCCTCGTCGAAGTTAATCACGTTGCCGCAGGTGCACTTCACCTCGTAAATGGTGGTGTCTTCGTCGCCGTAATCAAAGCCCTCGTCGTCATAGTCGTCTTCGTCGTAATCGTCGAAGTCATCCTCGTCATAGTCATCGTAGTCCTCATCCTCTTCGTCGAGAATGTAATCCTCGATGGCATCCAGATCTTCTTCGATCTCGTCAAGCTCGTCGGAAATGGCAATGGTGGTCTCCTCCACGTCGG
>JAZTWB010000005.1:0-1600 GCA_045635645.1 Faecousia sp.
GGCTCACAGAACGACATGGCTACGATCCGACTTGGGCCATGTGCCGCTGGGTTGTGTTGCGGGCGCCCTCATAGGCAGTGTTGCATTCCACGATGGTGCCGCCCACCAGATCGACCACCGGCTTCCAGAAAGCAGGCCGCAGGAAATTGGGGTTACCCTCCTCACCGGAGTGTACCTTTACCGCAATCTGTCCGGTCAGTGTTTTGCCCAGCTTTTGATACAGATTCTTCACAGTCTCCGGCTGCAGGTCTTTACAGAAATAAACTTGGGAAGTCATACGCATAGCCTCCTTTTTTCTTTATTCTAACAGGTATTTTTTTCTTTGGCAACTGTAATTTCGATGGAGAATCCCAAGAAGCTTTTTCTACAGTATGTCTGGGAGGGATGTTTATGAATACCAATTTGAAAAAACGGCTGATCTGCCTTGCCATACCCTTGGGTGTTGGCATTCTGGCCACCCTGCTTTCCGGCGGGACAGACTTATACAAGACTATCAACCAGCCGCCCCTGTCGCCGCCGGCTTGGCTGTTTCCGCTGGTGTGGACGGTGCTGTATCTGCTGATGGGCGAGGCGTCCTACCGGGTGCTGGTCTCCGGTAAGGATTCAGCGGAAATCCGAAAAGCACTGATTGCCTACGGGGTGCAGCTTGCCTTAAACTTCCTGTGGCCGCTGGTGTTCTTCGGCGGGAAGATGTACTTAACGGCGTTTTTCGTGCTGATTGGGCTGTGGATTGCCATTTTTATCACGCTGCAGCGGTTTTCCAGAATCGACGAAACCGCCGGAGATTTGCTGATCCCCTACTTTTTGTGGGTCACATTTGCCGGATATTTGAATTTTGGCGTGTTTTTACTGAATTAAATTGGACAAACCCCTTGTAAAATCTTCCATTTTGACGTATACTCTTTATATTATATTGGTCAAGAGAGGTTCTCATTATGGAATTGATTTCTGTTCGCGAGCTGTTTAAGAACACGGCTGCCTACGCCGATCAGACCGTCACTGTGGGCGGCTGGGTGCGCAACCGCCGTCCGTCCAAGCAGTTTGGCTTTATTATGCTAAATGACGGTACCTATTTTACCCCCATTCAGGTGGTTTATAACGATACCCTCTCCAATTTCCAGGAGATTTCCAAAATCAACATCGGCGCTGCGCTGATTATCAAGGGCACTGTGGTGCTGACCCCCGAGAGCAAGCAGCCCTTTGAGATTCAGGCGCTGGAAGTGACGGTAGAGGGCGCTTCCACCGGTGACTATCCCCTGCAGCCCAAGCGCCACTCTATGGAGTTTCTGCGGACAATCACCCATCTGCGTCCCCGCACCAACACCTTCCAGGCGGTGTTCCGCGTCCGCAGTTTGGCTTCATCGTCCTGAATGACGGTACTTACTTCAATCCCGTCCAGGTGGTTTATAACGATTCCATCGCCAATTTCCAGGAGATCTCCAAGATCAACATCGGCGCTGCTCTGATTGTCAAGGGCACCGTTGTGCTGACCCCCGGCTCCAAGCAGCCCTTTGAGATCCAGGCAGAATCCGTCACCGTGGAAGGTCCTTCCACCGGCGACTTCCCCCTGCAGCCCAAGCGCCACTCCATGGAGTTCCTG
>JAZTWB010000006.1:0-11976 GCA_045635645.1 Faecousia sp.
GCACGCCGGCTTCCAGCAAGCTTTTCATAGATACGACAGACATAGTTTTTTCTCCTTTTGTTTTGTCCTCCACCCCGTTCATTCCTTGCCGCCCGACCTTACGGTCACGGGAGCGACAGGTCCCCGGGTGTGTGGTTTGAATACTACGGAATTTTTCCGTGCCGAATTATTATATAAGAAGTATGCCCCTTTTGCAAGTGTTTTTTTCAGTTTTTTCATATTTTTTCCAAGGTTTTTCGGCATATCCGTATCTTGTTGTTGGAAAGAATTCAAGACCCAATATGTAGGGCGGAAGCAACGCTCCCGCCCTACGCAATATCAGAACATCAGCCGCGGCTTGCCCCGCAGGACCTTGCAGTCGTCGGGCTTGATGTCCACCAGCACAATATCCGGCCCAATGCGGCAGATGTTGCACCAGGGAATCACGAAATCGTCTCTGGGCGGACCCAGTCCCCCCAGCTTACACCTGCCCGGCACCACAATGGCGCTGACCTCCCCCTTGGGAAGCTGGATAATCACGTCCTGTATAAACCCCAGCCGCCGTCCGTCGCTGATGCAAATAACCTCTTTGCAGTTTAGGTCCGTAAATTTGGCCGACACAGTCCCACCCCCAATTTTTGGTAAAGCTTATGCCCCAAGGCAGGAGAATATACCGAACAACGAAATTGACAATGGACAATTGACAGTTGACAATTGTGGTATCGGCTTCGCCGATGATTTCATAATGGAGATAAAGACGATATCGCTTGCCCTGCAAGGACATCGTATAACATACGAACTCTTTATCATTCGCCCCTAAAAAATTTTTCCGGCTTTTCCGCAAAAACTTTCGGCATTTATTTTCGCAAAGTAATAATTGACAATTGTCAATTGTCAATTGTCAATTATTATGACAGGCTGAAGCCTTTCCGCATCGCCTTGATCGCGCCCTTTTCCAGCCGGGAAACCTGCGCCTGGGAGATGCCCAGGCAATTGGCAACCTCCATCTGGGTCTTGCCGTCGTAAAACCGCAGAGACAGAATCTGCTTCTCCCGGTCGCCCAGCGCCCGGAACGCGGTCTGCAGGCAAATCTGGTCAATCCACGCGCCCTCGGTGTTGCGATTGTCCTTCACCTGGTCCAAGATGGTGAGCGGGTCGCCCCCCTCGGCGTACACCGGGTCGTACAGACTCACCGGCGCGCACACCGCGTCCAGCGCCTCCGCCACGTCCTCCTCCGGCAGCTCCAGCTCCTTTGCCACCTCGGCGTTGGTGGGGTCTCTGCCCAGCTTCAGCACCATCGCCTCCTTGCACTGCAGCACCCGGTAGGCAATGTCCCGCAAAGCGCGGGACACCCGAATTGCCGAATTGTCCCGCAGATACCGGCGCACCTCCCCGGCAATCATCGGCACGCCGTAGGTGGAAAACCGCACCCCCTTGGTGGGGTCAAAGTTGGCAATGGCCTTCATAAGGCCGATGCACCCCACCTGAAACAAATCGTCGGGACTCTCGCCCCGCTTCTCAAACCGCTGTATCACCGACAGCACCAGCCGGAGATTTCCCTCAATCAGCGTCTGCCTTGCCCGGTCATCTCCCTTTTTTGCCTGTAACAAAAGACTGTCCATCTGCTCCTGGGTCAATACCTTAAGATGGGCGGTGTTCACACCGCTTACTTCCACTTTCCCCTGCATACGTCCTCCTGCAACACAGTGATGTAGTCAGTATTTCCTCCCGGGGAAAATTCATACAAAAATTGACCTTTGTGAAAAACCTACAAAAATTTTCGGCGCCTTTTTGCAAGTGGTGACGAAAGGGGGCGCCTGACAGAAAAAGTGCCAACTTTTTGACGCAATTTTGGAAAAATTCCCGGGGGTTCAAGCGGCTACATAATTCTCATAAAACCGGGTTTTTTCTCCGTTATGTAACCGTTGTAACCGGTTCTTTTCCACCCGGTGGGGGGAAAAATCGGGGGTTTTGCAGTTGAAATCCTTAGAGTTTTCCACATTGTCCACAACCTTTTCCACAGGCGGGGGCAATCGGGCAAGCGGTAACAATCGGTTTACATAAGCGCTTTTGGCAACTTTCCACTTTTTCCGATTTTTCCCTTATGCGCATTTTGACAAGGCGCATTTTTCGGGGCGGAAATTTTCCTCTTGACAACGGATTGGGGAAAATCCCAACCCGGCGTGTGACTATATATAGTGTCCGCGTCAAACGCCCCGCCACAACCTATATTCTTTTCTGAAAAAATCGGAAATTTTTTGAAAAAGGTATTGATTTTATGGCAAAGCTCCGCTATAATTGGACAGTGCGCAAGCAAATCTACGAAATGGGAGGTGTAACAATGCCCAACATTAAGTCCTCTAAGAAGGATGTCATTTCTTCCAAGATCGCTTACGAGAAGAACAAGGCCAACAAGACCGCTCTGAAGACCGTGCTGAAGAAGTTTGATGCTGCTCTGGAGTCCGGCGACCGCGCCGAGGCCGAAGCTGCTTACAAGCTGGCCGTTAAGGCCGTTGATCAGGGTGTCAACAAGGGTATCGTCAACAAGAACGCCGCTGCCCGCAAGAAGAGCAGCCTGACTTTGAAGCTGAACAAGCTGGCTTGATTTCTCTGAAAATATCGCCTTCCGGTTTGTCCGGAGGGCGTTTTTTCATTTTATCTCACCGGATCTTTTTTCGTAACTGTGCGCGACCTTGCCCTCGAAGTGCACAAAGCACATCGTCGGGCAGGTCGCTTCATTTCCGAAAAAATCTCTCGGTGAGTGGGTTGTATCTTTTTTCGTAACTGTGCGCGACCTTGCATACGCGAAATAAATAATTGTCAATTGTCCATTGTCAATTGTCAATTTTTCTCTGTTGTGTTATAATAAAAGAAAACGAAACGGAGGTGTTCGCAGTGGCAAAGCTTTCCGATCCCATTACCATACTCAAGGGCATCGGCCCTACCAAGGCAAAGCAGTTTGCCGCGCTGAATATCTTCACCTTAGAGGATCTCATCTGCCATTTCCCCAGAGGCTACGAGGACCGCACCCGTCTGGTTGCCATTGAAAAGCTCCAGCCGGACGTGCCCGCCTGCTTTAAGGCGATGGTGATGAACACCCCCCGCACCAGCCATATCCGCAAGGGTCTGGACATTACCAAGGTGCAGGTGGCAGACCATTCCGCCCGGCTGACACTGACCTTTTTCAATCAGAAATTTACCGCCGAGCAGCTCCAATACGGCCAGGAGTACATCTTCTACGGCGCTGTTTCCGGAGATTTTATCGGCTACAATATGACCTCTCCCGTTTTCGAGTCACCGGACAGCGTGCCGCTAACCACCCGTCGGGTGCTGCCCATCTATCCGCTGACTGCCGGCCTTTCCAATGCGTCGGTACTGAAGGCGGTGCGTCAGGCGCTGGCCATCTGCAACCCGCCGGAGGAGATTATCCCCGCCCCCATTCGGGAGCGCTACGGCATTCTGCCGGCGGAGCGGGCATACTTTGCCATTCACCAGCCCAACTCTATGGAGGAGGCGGAGCTGGCGAAAAAGCGGCTGATTTTCGAGGAGTTTTTCGTCTTCTCCGCAGGACTTTCCCTGATGCGGGCGTCCCGGGCGCTGAAAGCCTGCGCCCCCTACGAGAATTTGGCGCTGGCGGAATTTTACAGCGCCCTGCCCTTTACCCTCACCGGCGCCCAAATGCGGGCAATTGCCGAAATCACCGACGATTTCCGCCGGGGCGCGCCGATGAACCGGCTGGTGCAGGGCGACGTGGGCAGCGGCAAAACGATGGTCGCCGCGGCAGCGGCGTACCTTGCCACTCGCAACGGTCAGCAGGCGGCGATGATGGCGCCTACTGAGATTTTGGCAGAGCAGCATTATGCTTCTCTTTCCAAGCTGCTCACCCCCTTGGGCATTTCCGTGGAGCTGCTCACCGGTTCCCAGACCCAGAAGCAAAAGCGCCTTATCCGGGAGCGCATTGCGTGCGGTCAGGCCCAGCTGGTGGTAGGCACCCACGCGCTGGTTGCCGATGCCACGGTCTTTTCCGATTTGGGTCTGGTCATCACCGACGAGCAGCACCGCTTTGGTGTTGCCCAGCGCTCGGCGCTGACCACCAAGGGACGCGACCCCCACCTGCTGGTGATGTCCGCCACCCCCATTCCCAGAACGTTGGCGCTGCTGATGTACGGGGATTTGGAGGTCTCTATTTTGGACGAGCTGCCCCCGGGCAGAGAGCCGGTGGACACCTTCTTAGTAAACGAAAGCTACCGCGCCCGCATCAACGCCTTTATCCGCAAGCAGGTATCCCAGGGGCATCAGTGCTTTGTGGTGTGTCCTGCGGTGGAGGAAAACGAGGCGCTGGACTTAAAGGCGGCGGAGGTCTGGGCGGAAACGTTGCAGAAGACCGTGTTCCCGGACTTGCGGGTAGCGCTCCTCCACGGCCAGATGAAGGGCGGGGAGAAAGAGGAAGTTATGTCAACCTTCGCCCAGGGTGAGGCGGACGTTCTGGTGGCCACCACGGTTATCGAGGTGGGTGTGGACGTACCCAACGCAACCTTGATGGTCATTGAGGACGCCGACCGCTTCGGTCTTTCCCAGCTCCACCAGCTGCGGGGACGGGTAGGCCGCGGAAAAGACAAGAGCTACTGCATTCTCACCTCCCACAACAAAAACGATGTAACCCTGCAGCGCCTGCGCGCCCTGTGCCAGACCAACGACGGCTTTCAAATCGCCGAGGAGGATTTGCGTCTGCGGGGACCCGGCGATTTCTTCGGCGCCCGGCAGTCGGGCTTGCCTGCCTTCCGGGTGGCGAATTTAAGCTGCGACCTTGCCACGTTGAAGGCCGCCCAGCAGGCTTCCGCCGACTGGATTGACACCGACGGCACAGCCAACACACCGGAGTCTATCGCTCTGCGGGAGCGGGTGGCGCAGCTGTTCGCCCGCTGGGAAAATACAATGAATTAAGGTGCTATTATGAAGAAAACTTATATATACGCCGCTTGGGGCGCGCTGTACTGCCTGTGTGTGGCGCTGGGCTTTGTGCCCAATCCCCAAGGATTCGGTAAATTTCTCCTCACCGTCACCGGTCTTATCTTCTTCCTGCCGCCCTTTTTCCTTTTGTATCTGGCGAAAAAAGAAAACAGCCGCAAAACCCTTTCGGTCCTGCGGCTGCTGAGCATCAGCTCCCTTGCGCTGACGGTTATTCTTCTTAGTTTAAATTTTCTGTCTGTATACTTTTCAGAGCAGACCGGTCTTGTGCTCCACGTGCTGCTGGTGATGTTCACCACGCCGATGGTATGTATCGGGTACTGGGTGCTGAGCCTGTTTCTGTGGGCGTGCCTTTTGATGCTCACCCGTCAAAAGCAGCCCCCTTGTCAAAGGTAATCACCAGATAGTAAGTGCCTTGGCGGCTCTCCGCCAGGGCATTTTCTATGTGCTTTTTGATGGCTTTCTCCTGCCCGGACAGATCGTGGGGCAGGGCGATGTCGAAAATCAGATTGGTGTGACCCGTTCCCCGCACCATACGGAAATCGTGGAGGGACAATCTGGGGTCATAACCGGTTAAGTAGCCACTGATTTCCTTCCGCAGGGCGTCCAATTCTGCATCGCCGGTGACCACCGGGTCGTAGTGAATCACCAGATGCACCCCCAGTGTCTGCAGGCACTTGCGCTCCAAATCGTCAATCAGCTCGTGACACCACAGTGCGTCCCGGGCCTGGTCCATCTCCACGTGGAGACTGCCGAAGCGCTGACCCGGGCCGTAATCGTGGACCATCAAATCGTGGTAGCCCAGCACCGCCGGCTCGCTCTTCATAAGGGCCACAATCTGCCGCTGCAGCTCGGGACTTGCCGACTCACCCAGCAGGGGGCTGACGGTGTCCTTTGCCAGCATCGCACCGCTATACAAAATGAACAGCGCCACGGCAAGACCCATATAGCCGTCGATTTTAAGCCCCGACAGCCGCTCAATCACCACCGCCACCAGCACGGCCGCCGTGGAAATCACATCGTTGCGGCTGTCTGCGGCGGTAGCCAGCAATGCGGCAGAGTCGATGTGCCGACCCAAACGGGTGTTGAACAGGGCAAGCCACAGCTTTACCAGAATAGAGCCTGTCAGCACCACCGCCAGCGGCAGGGAAAAAGCCACAGCGGTGGGCGCGAAAATCTTCCCCACAGAGGTCTTTGCCAGCTCAAAGCCAATGACAACAATCATCGCCGCCACCGCAAGTCCGGACAGATACTCAAACCGGGCGTGACCGTAGGGGTGGTCCTCGTCGGCAGGCTTTTCCGAGAGCTTAAAGCCAATGAGCGTCACCACCGCGCTGCTGGCATCGGACAGGTTGTTCATCGCATCGGCGGTGATGGACACCGAGCCGGACAGGGTGCCGATGAGGAATTTTGCCCCAAACAGCAGCAGGTTTGCCCCGATTCCCACTGCGCCGGAGAGTCTTCCCGCCGCAGCGCGCACCTTCGGGTCGGTTGCGGGCAGGTCTTTTGGCAGGAATAATTTAAACAGGAATTTCACGTCATTTCCCCCGTTTTCCGTAATTTTTCAACTTTTTTCAGAATTCTACCGGGAGTAGAGTCCGTATTTCTACCCACAGGAGCGTCGCTGCAACCGGATTCCAACCCCGGTGGCTATACTTTTTGCCCCCGTTGGGGTAAAATGGTAACACTTCCATTATACAGGCACCGCAGTCCGGTGTCCAGTCTTTTCTAAGGAGCATTTTTTATGACATACCGCATTGTAACCGATACCTGCTGCGATTTCCCCACCGAGATGTACGGGGAGCTTAAGCTGTCCGTTGTACCTCTGTGCGTACATTATAAAGGCCAGACCGTCCAGAGCTACTCGGAAAAGTGGCTGAAAAATATGTTTGACGGCCTGCGCAAAGGCGAAAACGCCACCACCTCCGCCGCCAACCCCCACGATTGGCAGGACGCTCTGACCCCCATTCTTGCTGCCGGTGAAGACGCCCTGGTGCTGGCCTTCTCCTCCGGTCTTTCCACCACCTATCAGTCTGCGGTCATTGCCGCCGATGAGCTGATGGCCCAGTATCCGGAGCGGACAATTAAGGTGGTTGACACCCGCTGCGCCTCCTTAGGTCAGGGTCTTCTGGTGTACTACGCCTGCCAGAAGCGGGACGCGGGAATGTCTCTGGAGGAGCTGACCGATTGGTGTGAGAGCCGCAAGGAGAATCTGTGCCACTGGTTTACCGTGGACGATTTGATGTATCTGAAGCGGGGCGGACGCATCAGCGCTGCTACCGCTGTGGTGGGTACTATGCTGCAAATCAAGCCCGTGCTCCACGCCGACGACGAGGGCAAGCTGATTAACAAAGCCAAGGCCCGCGGTCGCAAGGCCGCCATTGAGGCGCTGGCCAACAAAATGGGTGAGCTGGGTCTGCCCGGCGAAAATGAAACCGTTTTCATCTGCCACGGCGACTGTATCGAGGACGCCAAGCTCTTGGAGCAGCTGGTAAAGGAGCGCTACGGGGTAAAGAACGTCTTTATCTACTATGTGGGCGCGGTCATCGGCTCCCACTCCGGCCCCGGCACACTGGCGCTGTTCTTTATGGGCAAGCATAGATAAATTGACAATTGACAATGGACAATTGACAATTTAGAATGTAACCCAAAAGGAGGGTTATATGTATGTATCTGTCAATTGGTAATGATATGGCGGTGCGGGACACCTCCATTGTGGGCATTTTCGATATGGACAACACCACCACCTCCAAGCGGACGCGGGAATTTTTAGCCGCTGCGGAAAAAGAGGGTGGGGTTGTGCCCTGTGATGACCTGCCCAAGGCCTATGTAGTCACTGCCGAATACGGCTTTCGACGGGTGTACCTGTCCTCCCTAAACACCGCTACGCTGGAAAAACGTCTTAAATAACCAAAACCCGCAGACAGAAATCTGTCTGCGGGTTTTTACGTGTAATTTTCAATTGTCAATTGTCCATTGTCAATTATCAATTGACAATGGCTTTGCTTTCCGCAACGGCTAACTGGTCGCAGCGGTTGTTTTTGGGGTTTTCCGCGTGGCCCTTGACCCAGTGGTAGCGCAGGCTGTGAATATGGGTCAGCTCCAGCAGCCGCTCCCACAGGTCGGGATTCAAGGCCGGCTTTTTGTCCGCCTTTTTCCAGCCGTTGCGCCGCCAGCTCTCCGCCCAGCCCTTACTCAGTCCGTCAATGACGTACCTGGAATCGGAGTACAGCTCCACAATGCAGGGCTCTTTCAGCGCCGACAGACCCTCAATCACCGCGGTCAGCTCCATACGGTTGTTGGTGGTCTGCTTTTCGCCGCCGGAGAGCTCCTTTTCCGTGCCGTTAAACTCCAATATGGCAGCCCAGCCGCCTGCGCCGGGATTGCCGGAGCAGGCGCCGTCTGTATACAGGGTCACGGTTTTCATTCTTCCACTTCCTCGTCTGCTTCCACCCGCTGGATGGCAACCAAGCTGTTGCCCTCCTCGATGCGCATTACGATAACGCCCTGCACGTCCCGCTTGTAGACGTTGATACCGGCCGCCTTCACACGGATAATCACGCCGCCGTTTTCAATGAGCATCACATCGTCGGTCTCTGCCACGGTACAGCAGCCGGCTACCTTACCGGTCTTGGAGGTGATGTTGTAGTTCTTCAGAGCCTTACCGCCTCGGCTCTGGGGAATCTTCTCCCCGTCGGGGCCGGTGCGCAGGTACTCAGAAAGCTCTGTGCGCTTGCCGAAGCCGTGCTCGGTGACGGTGAGCAGGGTCTTGCCCGGCTCTACCTTCTCTGCGCCGATAACGTAGTCGCTGCCGGTTAACATAATACCACGCACGCCGGTGGCGTCACGTCCCATAGGCCGCACATCGTTCTCGTTGAAGCAGATGGCCATACCCTCACGGGTGGCGAGAATCAGATTGTCGTCGCCGGTGGTGCGAATCACGTTAATCAGCTGGTCGCCCTCGTCTAAGGTAATGGCGCGGATACCGGTCTTGCGGCGGGTGTTCAGCGCTACGAAGGGAATCCGCTTGACCGTACCCTTTTGGGTGACCATCATCAGATACTCGTTTTCATAGAACTCCCGGGTGACCACCGTTGCGGTGACGCTCTCGTCCTGCTCCAGGGGCAGGATGTTCACCATTGCGGTGCCACGGGCGGTACGGCCCGCCTCGGGAATCTGGTATCCCTTGCGCATATGGACCCGACCCTTGTCTGTGAAGAACAGGAGGAAATCGTGGGTAGATGCCACGTACAGGCTCTTGACGTAGTCCTCTTCCTTCAGATTCTGGGCGTTGACGCCTCTGCCGCCCCGGCTCTGGGTGCGGTAAATATCCACGGGCATACGCTTTACATAGCCCTGCTTGGAAATGGTAAAGGCGCAGGTCTCCTCCTCAATCAGATCCTCGATGTCGATTTCGTCCTCTAAGTCCTGAATCTCGGTCTTGCGCTCGTCGCCAAACTTGTCACGAATGGCCAGCAGCTCCTCCCGGAGTACCGCCTGCAGCTTCTCCCGGTTGGCAAGCAAATCCTCATAATAGGTGATGCGCTGCTGCAGCTCGTCGAATTCTGCCTGCAATTTCTCTCTGTCGAGACCCTGCAGCGCCTTCAGGCGCATATCCAGGATTGCCTGCGCCTGGACATCGTCCAGACCAAACCGCTCACACAGGCGCTCCTTGGCGTCGTCATAGGCGGAGCGGATAATGCGGATAACCTCGTCGATGTTGTCCTGGGCAATCAGCAGACCCTCCAGCAAATGGGCGCGCTCCCGTGCCTTACGCAGGTCAAACTCCGTACGGCGGGTCAGCACTTCCATCTGGAAGGCAAGATATTCGTCGATAATCTGCCGCAGAGACAGAATCTTCGGCTGCTTCTGGTCGTCCACCAGCGCCAGCATAATGATGCCAAAGCTGGACTGAAGCGCCGTCTGCTTAAAGAGGGTATTTAGCACCACCTGGGGATTGGCGTCCTTTTTCAGCTCAATGACGATGCGCATACCGTTCCGGTCAGACTCGTCACGCAGGTCAGAAATGCCCTCCAAGCGCTTGTCCTTTACCTGGTCGGCAATGGACTTGAGCAGCAAAGACTTATTCACCTGGTAAGGCAGCTGGTCCACGATGATACGGGTGCGGTCACCGGCAAAGGTCTCAAAATTGGTCCGGGAACGGACCACCACCTTGCCCCGGCCGGTGGCATAGGCTGCGCGAATACCGCTGCGACCCATAATGATACCGCCGGTGGGGAAATCCGGACCGGAGATATGCTCCATCAGGTCAATGGCGGTGATTTCCGGGTCGTCCAGCACTGCCACGCAGGCGTTGATGACCTCGGTGAGGTTGTGGGGCGGGATATTGGTGGCCATACCGACGGCAATACCGTTTGAGCCGTTTACCAGCAGATTGGGGAAGCGGCTGGGCAGAACTCTGGGCTCTTTCTTGGACTCGTCAAAGTTGGGATCCCAGTTGACGGTATCTTTTTCAATATCCCGAAGCATTTGGTTGGAGAGCTTGGAAAGTCTTGCCTCGGTATAACGGTAGGCGGCGGCAGGGTTGCCGTCAATATCACCGAAGTTACCCTGACCGTCAACCAGGGTATAGCGCATAGAGAAATCCTGCGCCAGACGCACCATTGCATCGTACACGGAGCTATCGCCGTGGGGGTGATAGCTACCCAGCACAGCACCTACGGTGGTTGCGGATTTTTTATACTTTTTATCTGAGGTCAGGCCGTCCTCATACATTGTGTAGAGAATGCGGCGGTGAACAGGCTTTAAGCCGTCACGGACGTCCGGAAGCGCTCTGCCCACGATGACGGACATTGCGTATTCAATATAGGATTTTTCCATTTCGTCCACTAAGTTGGACTGGGTGATATGTTGTTCGGGGAATAAAATATCCTCCGCTTTATAATCACGGTTATGCTTTGCCAAAATCCGTCACCTCCTTTAAATATCAATATTTATGGCGTACTTGGCGTTGTGTTCAATCCATTCCTTACGGGGCTCAACCTGCTCGCCCATCAGCACCGTGAAAACTTCATCGGCGCGGCGGGCATCGTCCAGGGTAATTCTCCGCAGGGTGCGTCTTTCCGGGTCCATAGTGGTCTCCCACAGCTCGTCCTTATTCATTTCACCAAGGCCCTTATAGCGCTGAATGTCGATTTTTACATTGCTCTCGCCACGCAGTTCTGCGGAAATCATATCCCGCTCCTCATCGGAATAGGCGACCCGAACCGTCTTGCCGCGGGTCAGCTTATACAGCGGCGGCACCGCAGAATACACAAATCCGCGCTCAATCAGCGGACGCATATAGCGGAAGAAGAAGGTCAAAAGAAGCGTACGGATATGGGCGCCGTCCACGTCCGCATCGGACATAATGATAATCTTGTGGTAGCGGAGCTTTTCAATGTCAAAGTCCTCACCGATACCGCCGCCCAATGCCAGAATCAGAGGATTGAGCTTATCGTTGCCGTAGACCTTATCCGCTCTTGCCTTTTCCACGTTCAGCATCTTACCCCACATAGCCAGGATTGCCTGGAAGCGGGAGTCTCTGCCGCCAATAGCAGAGCCTGCTGCGGAGTCACCCTCGACGATGTACAGTTCGCACAAGGAGGGGTCTTTTTCGTTGCAGTCCTTCAGCTTTTCGGGCATACCGCCGGATTCCAGACCGGTCTTGCGGCGGGCATTTTCTCTTGCCTTCCGGGCGGCTTCTCTTGCCCGGTTTGCCATCATTGCCTTTTCCAGAATGATTTTGGCGGTCTGGGGGTGCTCCTCAAAATAGGTGGCCAGCTGGTCACCCACCACCTGCTGCACCAAGGTGCTGATATAGGCGTTGCCCAGCTTTGCCTTGGTCTGGCCCTCGAACTGGGCATCGGTAAGCTTTACGGAAATAATGGCAGTGATGCCCTCCCGGCAGTCCTCGCCGGAGACCTTGTCATCGCCCTTGATAATGCCGTTTTTCACGCCATAGGCATTCAGCACACGGGTCAATGCGGTCTTAAAACCGGTCTCGTGCATACCGCCCTCGGGGGTGTT
>JAZTWB010000007.1:0-26346 GCA_045635645.1 Faecousia sp.
CAGATACATTCACTTTTACAACCACGAGCGCATCCAGAATAAAACTGGAGTGGCGCCGCTGACGCTGCGCCACTCCGCTTAAAACTTAATATTTCCTACATGGGGCTTTTTTGTGCTGTCCGCACAAACTGGGGCAGTTCAGATTGCATCGGGGGTAATTTTATTCTTCTTTGGGTAACTTCCGCCACAGCAAAACAGCATAACCCACCGCAATCAGACATATCGCCACCCGGCAGACCGCCTCCGCCACAGCCGGCGGATTTTCCCTGCCAAAGGCGCTGAGGCAGTTGAAAATCCCGTGGGAAACCATACAGGGCAGCAGCGACCCGCCCCGGTGGAAAATCACCACATACAAAAAGCCAATTGCCACCGCAGAGACAATCTGCGCCAGATTCTCCGCCAGCGCCATACCGCTGCCGTTGAACAGGTTGGCAATATGCCCCACGCCAAAGGTGACGCTGGACACAATCACCGCCCATTTTATACTGTCTCTGCACAGTGCCTTGAACAGAAACCCCCGGAAAATCAGCTCCTCTAAAAAGCCCACGCAGAGCATTTTTACGAGGAAAAACACCGTTTCCGCCGCGCCGTAGCGCATTTCTGCGCCGCACCAGAGATTCCCAAGGGTAATCACCGCCAAGGGAATGTACCACACCGCCGGTATTCTGCCGGCGCACAGACCGAAGTGTTCTGACAAACCGTTGCGCCTCAGCCAGACCGCCAAAAAGACGCTCAGCGCCAGACCACCTGCCGCAGCGGCAGGCTCTCCGAGATTTTCCAGCAGAGACATTCCCACCACATACACGCCAATCCACACAAGGGCAAAGACCAGTCGGCTTTTGTCATACAGCCGCTTCATCAGTTTTTCTCCTGTATCAGCAAAAGGTCGGAGATAATACTATTGGACAGCAAAAAGCCGTTGGGAGTCAGATGCCAGCGGCCGTCAAAGGTCTTTACCGCCAGTCCCCGCTCCTTGCACTCTGCAAGGCACTTTTCCAGCGGCTCAAAGGGAAGCAGATACCGCCGCTCGTAGATCTTGGGGTCGATGCCGGTGGCAGTGCGCAAACGCATCATTAAGTATTCGCCCGCCCGTTCCCGGGTGGCAATCTGCTGCACCTCCTGCAGCACCTGTCCGCCGTGGCGGATACCCTCAATATAGGCTTTCAAATCCCGCACAATGGTAAACCGGCTGCCGCCGAAATCGGAGCTGGCATTGGGGCCGAAGCCTAAGTACTCCTCGCCGTTCCAGTATTTCAGATTGTGGCGGGACACATTGCCCTTCCGGCAGAAATTGGAAATCTCATACTGCCGGTAGCCGTGCTGCCGGAGAATCTCCACCCCGGACAGGTACATATCCGCCTGCATATCATCGTCAGCCAGATTGCAGTACTCCTTGTACTCATAAAGGGGCGTACCCTCTTCCACCTTCAGTCCGTAGCAACTGATATGCTCCGGCTGCAGCTTCAGCACGTTTTTCAGTGTGCGCTCCCAGTCCTGCACACTCTGACCGGGCAGTCCGTACATCAAATCCACCGACAGATTCTTAAACCGGTACTTGCGAATCCGTTCCACAGCCGCCACCGCCTGGGCATAGGTGTGGGGTCTGCCCAGCTTTTTGAGAATCTCATCGTTGTCGCACTGGATACCCAGACTCACCCGGTTAAAGCCCTCACTGCGCAGCCGCCGCAGCAGCCGGTCGGACACGGAGTCGGGATTTGCCTCAAAGGTAATCTCCGCAGTGGAGGACACCTTAAAGGATTTCCGAATGGTGTTTAAGATTGCCGCCATACCGTCAGCGCCGAAAAAGCTGGGCGTGCCACCGCCGAAGTAGATGGTGTCCACCACATAGTCCGGCGCCAGCGGGCCTGTCTCCCGAATGTGGGCGCAGACTGCGTCCTGATAACCGTCGAGCCACTTGTCCTCCTTGGTGGTCAAGGAGTAAAAGTCACAGTACTGACACTTGCTGCGGCAAAAAGGTACGTGAATATAAATCCCCAGCGGGGTCTTGTTTTTATTGCCAAATAAGGCCATAGAAACCTCCAACACAAATTAACAACCTGTCACGAAAAATCGCTTTATCATTGTCAATTGTCAATTGTCCATTGTCAATTGTTTAGTCTTCGTCCAGTTTCAGCACTGCCATAAAGGCTTCCGAGGGCACAGAAACCGTACCGAAGGTACGCATTCTCTTTTTACCTTCCTTCTGCTTTTCCAGCAGCTTCTTCTTGCGGGTAATATCGCCGCCGTAGCACTTGGCCAGCACGTCCTTGCGCAGCGCCTTGATGGTCTCCCGGGCGATAATCTTGCCGCCGATGGCCGCCTGCACGGGAATCTCAAACTGGGCGCGGGGGATATTCTCCTTCAGCCGCTCACAGATTTTCCGGGCGCGGGGATAGGCATTGTCCGCAAAGAGAATGAAGCTCAGCGCGTCCACAATGTCGCCGTTTAGGAGAATGTCCAGCTTTACCAGCCGACTGGGCCGGTAGCCGATGAGCTCATAGTCCAGACTGCCATAGCCACGGGTGCGGGACTTAAGGGCATCGAAAAAGTCGTAAATAATTTCATTCAGGGGCATTTCGTAATGCAGCTCCACACGCTTGGCATCTAAGTATACCATATCCTTAAACTCACCCCGCCGGGAGGTGGCAAGGTCCATAATATTGCCCACGTACTCCTGGGGCGCCATCAGATTCACCTTCACAAAAGGCTCTTCCGCCAGCTGAATGTCCATAGGGTCGGGGTAATCCAGAGGATTGTCCACCATATGCACCGTACCGTCATTGGTGGTCACCCGGTAAGACACGTTGGGGGCGGTGGTAATCAAATCCAAGTTGTACTCCCGCTCCAGACGCTCCTGAATAATCTCCATATGGAGTAGACCCAAAAAGCCGCACCGGAAACCAAAGCCCAGGGCAATGGAATTTTCCAGCTCATACACAAACGATGCGTCGTTGAGCTACAGCTTTTCCAGCGCTTCCCGCAAATCCTGATACTTTGCGCCGTCGGCGGGATATACACCGGAGAACACCATCGGCTGCACCTGCCGGTAGCCGGGCAGCGGCTCTGCCGCCGGATTCTCTGCCGAGGTAATGGTGTCACCCACCTGGGTGTCGGAAACGGTCTTAATGGAGGCGGTGATGTAACCAACCTCGCCTGCGCCCAGCGCCTCACGGGGCGTCAGCCCCTTGGGATTCATCGTACCCACTTCCACCACCTTGTAGGTAGCGCCGGTGGCCATCATCTTAATATCCATACCCGCCCGGACCGTGCCCTCTTTGATACGGGTGTAGACGATAACGCCCCGGTAGGCATCGTACTGGCTGTCGAAAATCAGCGCCTGCAGGGGGGCGTTTCTGTCGCCGGTGGGAGCAGGCACATCGCGCACAATCATCTCCAGCACGGAATGAATGTTAATGCCGTTTTTGGCGGAGATTTCCGGCGCATCCTCTGCCGGCACGCAGATAATGTCCTCAATTTCCTGCTTGACCTCCTGGGGACGGGCAGAGGGCAGGTCGATTTTATTGATAACAGGCAGCACTTCCAAACCTGCATCGGTGGCAAGGAAGGTGTTTGCCAGTGTCTGGGCCTCCACGCCCTGAGACGCATCCACCACCAGCACCGCGCCCTCGCAGGCGGCAAGAGAGCGGGAAACCTCGTAGTTAAAGTCCACGTGACCCGGTGTGTCGATCAGGTTGAGGGCATAGGTCTCCCCGTCGTCAGCGTGATAGTTCAGCTGTACAGCGGTGGCTTTAATGGTAATGCCCCGCTCCCGCTCCAAATCCATAGAGTCTAAAATCTGGTCCTCCATCTCCCGCTTGTCGATGGCAGAGCACTCCTCCAACAGCCGGTCTGCCAGTGTGGACTTGCCGTGGTCAATGTGGGCAATGATAGAAAAATTGCGAATTTTGGAAAGGTCTGTCATAGTGTTACCTCAATAAAAATCCTGTATGTTCGGCGCAAACTCCGCCACTTTAATGATGGTATTCATTATAACGAATTTCTGCTGCATTGTAAATAGTATGTTTTGCGAAAGGGCGGGGAATACTGTACTTTGCAGCGACAAAAACCGCCGAAAGCTGATTTTTTAGAAATATTTTTGCAAAACCCTTGTCAAAAAATAAGAATCAAGGTATAGTCTAACGGCAAAGAAACCACGAACAATAAGATAAAGAGGGATTTACATTATGAGCACCACAAAAAAACCCGCCAAAAGCCCCGAGGAGCTGCAGGCCGTTTTGCAAAAGCTGATTGCCCAGGGTCGGAAGGACGGAATGATCCGGGACTCCGAGCTGCGCAGCCATCTGGAGGATATGGACCTGTCCCCGGAGAAAATCGAGGACATCTACGACAGCTTCGAGGCAATGAACATTCAGGTGGTCAGCGACGATCTGGACCTGGATTTGGACGATGCGCTGGAGCTGGATGACGGCCTGGACGGAGACATCGACCTGTCTGAGCTGGACGAAGAGGATCTGATTGACCCTGTGGACCTTGCCGCAGAGTACAATCTGGACGACCCCGTGCGTATGTATCTGAAGGAAATCGGTCAGATTAAGCTGCTTTCCGCCGAGGAAGAAGTGGAGCTGGCGAAGATGGTGTCCGAAGGCAGCCAGTACGCCAAAAACAAGCTCACCGAGGCAAACCTCCGACTGGTGGTCTCCATCGCCAAGAAATACAGCGGCCGCGGCCTGCACATTCTGGACTTGATTCAAGAGGGCAATACAGGTCTTATCCGCGCCGTGGACAAATTCGACTGGACAAAGGGAAACAAATTCTCTACATATGCCACCTGGTGGATTCGGCAGGCCATCACCCGCGCCATTGCCGACCAGGCCCGTACCATTCGGGTGCCGGTGCATATGGTTGAGGTTATCAACAAGGCCACCCGCTGCAACCGCAAGCTGGTGCAGGGGCTGGGCCGTGGGCCCACCGTAGAAGAGGTTGCCGCCGAGCTGGGTCTGCCCGTGGAAAAAATCATCGAGGCAAACCGCACCGCCGCCGACACCCTCTCTCTGGACACCCCCGTAGGTGACGAGGAAGATACCTCCATCGGCTCCTTCGTGGAAGACGAGCGCACCCCCGGTCCTGCAGATGCCACCTCCAATGCACTCCTTGCCGAGGCGCTGAAGGAAATCTTAGACACTCTGA
This sequence comes from Faecousia sp., assembly GCA_045635645.1. Lineage (GTDB taxonomy): Bacteria > Bacillota > Clostridia > Oscillospirales > Oscillospiraceae > Faecousia. The sequence goes on from JAZTWB010000007.1 coordinate 5,149, forward strand.
CCGAGCGGGAAGCGGACGTTCTGCGGATGCGCTTCGGTATGTACGACGGCCGCACCCACACACTGGAAGAGGTTGGTCAGATTTTCGGCGTGACCCGTGAGCGAATCCGCCAGATTGAAAACAAGGCAATCCGCAAGCTCCGCCACCCCAGCCGCGCCAAGAAAATCAAAGACTTCTACTGCTAAACATCAAAACCCCCCAACCAATAGGGTGGCGGGGGTGTTTTTCAGTTTGCGGGAATGTTTTCTTTGACCACCACGTAGCCGTCCACCAGATTAGCGCTTTCCAGTGTGCCCTCAATGGCCACCGTGCGCTCCATCAGGTCGGTGCAAATCACGCAGCCGTCCTTGCAGTCAATGCGCATTACGTTTTTTAAGACCACATTTTCTTCGCTGCGGGTGTTCTTATAAACCGTGGAAAGACACATAGCGCCACCCCTTACTTCAGGCTTGCCAGCACGGCAGACAGGCGCATATTGCCCTTTTCAAAATCGGACACCGCAGCCATCACCTGCTCGTAGGCAGCGTGGCTGCCCGCCTTTTCCAGCTGTACGGCCAGATCCGCCAGCTCTTTGGCGTGGCTGGCATTGTGACCAACCATATACTGCATCAGCGCCATCAGCTCCTCCATAGGCGTATGCTCGCATTTGCCTGCGCAGCTGCCGCAGGCACCGCCGCAGCCGTGTTCGTGGGCGTGCTCGTGTTCGTGGGTATGCGCGTGGGTGTGGGTCACACCGTCGTGGGTATGCGCGTGGGAATGGCCGCCCACGTGGTCGTGATGAATATGCATAGGAATTCTCCTTCGTTTTTTCTTCTATTATACCCGAAAAATTCCCCTTGTCAAAGCTTAAGTTGTCTTCTGGGGAATTTCTGCGCAGACGAACTCTGTCACCTGCTCCGTTTTCTCGTTCATTACGAAGGTCGCCTCTGCCACCTTCACAAGGGACTTGTACTTATCCTTCTTGGGACCGGACTTGGAATAGCCCCACAGAGTGTCCATCGTGTAGGTCTCATCATCCTGCTGTCCTGCGGCAAAGGCCTCCTTGTCCAGGGTATAGACGGACACAGTATAGTCGGTCTCCCGGGTAAACATCGGACGGAAAGCGCTGTCCACCACGCACACAACCGTCTCGTCGTCCCACTGGTCGGTCTTGTCCAGCACCAGCTGGGTCATTTCCTTGTTGGCTTTCACCCGCTGCTTGTCGGTGTAGTCAGCGGAACGGGAAGTGCCGTTGTAGCGGTAGGTCAGCCAGCCTGTGGCAAGGCCTGCGCCCACCAGCACCAGCGCCACAAGGAATGCAACCTGCTTTTTGCTGAAGGTCAGGTTGGCGCTTTGGTCATATGTAAGCTTTGCCCGATTGGTCACAGGCATAAGCGCCTTCAAAAACAGGGTCATCACCACCGACTCAATGGGGAAGAAGAACAGGTTCTTAAAGAGTCTTGCGGCGGTAAAGATACCCAAAAGCTGATCCTTTGCGCCCTCGGGGTTGCCCATATAGGTGTACTGCCAGGCAATAATCACCGTCTGCAGCAGCATATTCACCACAAAGCAGATGAGAAACCGTGCCAGAATCACCCGTGTAGCGGACACCTTGGACCGATACAGGCACAAAGCATAAATCATCGTGCTGGCAATCTCCGTCAGCACAAAGGGCAGGAAATAATCGCCGTTGGGAAACAGCATAAAGCCGATGGTATCGGATATGATCGCGGCGGGAATCGCCACCACAGGTCCGAAAATCATCGCGCCCAGGGCGGTAGCCAGCATAGCGGTCTGAATGCTCAGCTGGGGGTTGCCCAGAGGAATGGCCAGGGGCTTGAGCGCCACACGCAGGGCAATGAGCAGCGCGGTAATCACCAGCATCTTGGTGCTCTTCAGTTCTGCCGCGGCGGCACGCCAGTAGGCCTTGGAAAAGGGATGGGGAAACAGTGTTTGATTTTGCATAAAAATACCTCCTTCATATGTAGGCAAATCCCCAAGGGAAAATCCAACAAAAAACCCGCACGCATAGCGTACGGGGAGTTGTGGACTATTTACCCTTTGGGCAAGTATCAGCACAAGACTGGCCGACCGATTTGCCCGACCGAGTATCGTTGCATACATATAAGGAAGTGTTCCTATATGCGCAGCGGGTGCGGAAGCCTCATCGCGGGCAATGCCCTTCGTCTGTCACTCAACTCCCCATTTTGACAGCACTTCACGCGAGGTCTCCTACTCTGTTCCCGCTTATCATACTACATTCTGCCCCGCTTGTAAATCCCCTATTTGCAAAATTTCCCTGCTTTTTATGAATATTAAATACATCTGCCTGTTTTTTCAGCGGAAAAATCCTTGATTTTTGTGCATATTTAAGTTATAATTGCCTTATCTTAGGGAAAAGGAGGGGCAGCACTTGGGTGAACTGGTTGCTGTTTTGTCCGGCAAGGGCGGAACGGGTAAGACCTCAATCTGCGCCGGCATTGCAGAAAGCTTGGCGCTGCTGGGGGAAAAGGTCCTGTGCATCGACTGTGATGTGGGACTGCGCAATCTGGATATTGCTCTGGGAATGAGCCAGATTGGCGCGCTGTCCTTTCTGGAAGTATGCAGCGGTGAATACGCTCTGGAAGCGGCCGCCCAGCACCCCGTGTATCCGGGAATCTCCTTCCTGACCGCGCCGGTAAGCTGCCCTGTAGACAGCATTGACCCTGTTGCCTTCTCCCAGATGCTGGAGCAGGCCCGCAGTCGCTACTCCTATGTGCTGCTGGACGCGCCGGCTGGTATTGAAACCGGCTTTCAGTTAGCCGCCCGCTTTGCCGACCGTGTGCTTCTGGTCACCGGCGCAGACCCCGCCTCCATTCGGGACGCCTCCCGCGCCGCCGATGTGCTGGAGACGATGGGTAAGAAAAATGTACGTATGATCATCAACCGGGTAAGCCCCAAAATGATTGCCTCTATGGGCGTGACGGTGGACGATATTATGGACCAGTCCGGCCTGCCGCTTATGGGTCTTGTACCGGAGGATTCCAATGTAATTTTAGCCGCCGCATTCCGTCAGCCTCTGTTAGGCTACGGAAAGAAGGGCGCTGCCGCCGCCTGCCGGCGGATTGCCAGACGCCTGCAGGGACAGAGCGTTCCTGTAAAGCTTTGAAGAAAGGAGCAACCTTATGAATATTGCATTTCTGGCCCACGATAAAAAGAAAGAGCTGATGGTACAGTTCTGCACCGCCTATAAGAGCGTGCTATCTAAGCACGATTTGTATGCCACCGCCACCACCGGCCGGTTGATTGCAGACAATACCGGTCTGCCGATTACCTTGCTCCTGTCTCACAAGCAGGGCGGTCATCAGCAAATCGATGCCCGCATCGCCTACAACGAAATTGACCTGGTGCTTCTGTTCTCCGACCCCAACAACACCGACCCCTGGGAAGACAGCCAGATGGTGGAGACCATTCGCCACTGCGACCGGCACAATGTCCCCATCGCCACCAACTTAGGCAGCGCGGAGATGTTCATTATGGGTCTGCAGCGGGGCGACCTCGACTGGCGTGAGATGTACCACAACAAAAAATACTAAACTACCAGCCGTCCGGCCTTGGGCTGGACGGCTTTTCTTGAAAGGAACACACTATGGAAAGAATCACACCCCGGACACTCTCCGGCTTTATGGAGCTGCTGCCTGCCAAGCAGGCAAAGCTGGAAAAAATGATGCAGGTGCTGCGCAGCGCCTATTCTCTCTACGGCTTTGCCCCGCTGGATACCCCCGTCATTGAGGACGCAAAAATTCTCCTGGCCAAGGGCGGCGGTGAAACCGAGAAGCAGATTTACCGCTTCCAGAAGGGCGACAGCGACCTGGCTCTGCGCTTTGACCTGACCGTCCCCCTTGCCAAGTATGTGGCGCTGCACTACAACGACCTGGCCTTCCCCTTCCGCCGCTATCAAATCGGCAAGGTCTACCGGGGCGAACGGGCGCAGCGGGGTCGTTTCCGTGAATTTTATCAAGCGGATATTGACATCATCGGCGACGGCAAGCTGGACATCTCCAACGAGGCGGAGATCCCCGCCATCATCTACCGGGTGTTCCGTGGCTTCGGTCTGAAGCGATTCCAGATTCGGGTGAACAACCGCAAAATTCTCAACGGCTTTTACGCAATGCTGGGACTCAGCGAGCAAAGCGGCGAGATTATGCGCAGCGTGGACAAGCTGGATAAAATCGGCGCTGAGAAGGTCTCTGCCATTTTGGTGGACACCTGCGGTCTGACTGCCCGGCAGGCAGAAGAAATTCTTACATTCATTTCCATTTCCGGCACCAACAGCGAAGTCCTGTCCGCGCTGGAAAATTATGCCGGCAAGAACGAAACCTTCGATATGGGTCTTGCAGAGCTGAAATCCGTTACCCAGCTGCTGGGCGCCTTTGGCGTTCCGGAAGAGAACTTTGCCGTGGATCTGACCATCGCAAGAGGTCTGGACTACTACACCGGTACCGTGTACGAAACCACCCTGCTGGACCACCCGGAAATCGGCTCCGTCTGCTCCGGCGGTCGGTACGATAACTTAGCCGAATTCTACACCGACAGACCTCTGCCCGGCGTAGGCATTTCCATCGGTCTGACCCGATTGTTCTACGTACTGGACGAGCAGGGTCTATTAAACGACGCCCTCTCCGGCGCGCCCTGCGACGCATTGGTGCTGCCTATGACCGAGGATCTGTCCAAGGCGGCTGCCCTGTCCGAGACCCTGCGCTCTGCCGGTGTGCGGGTGCAGCTTTACGGCGAGCAGAAGAAGTTTAAGCAGAAAATGAGCTATGCCGACAAGCTGGGCGTACCCTACGCCGTGCTTTTGGGCGAGGACGAAATCGCCGAGGGCGTATGTTCGGTGAAGAATATGACCACCGGCGAGCAGGTAAAGCTCACGCCCGAGCAGGCCGCAGAGCACATTCTCCGGGGCCTTGCCGACGCCGACGGCCCGCTGATTCTGGAAAAATAACCCATACCGGAGGCCCCCGCCTCCGGTATTGTCCGTATGGGAGAAATGCCAATGGAACTGAAACACATTGCCACCCGGGCGGCCAGGCTGTCCTGCATTTTGCGGGAGGATATGAAGCTGTCCGCCGGTCTTATGAACCGACTGAAGTGGCAGGACCGTCTGTTTGTGGGCGGTGTAAGTGTGCATACCGACTACCCCGTCCAGCCGGGCGATATCATCACCGTGCCGCTGGACGAGCCTGTGCCGGATTACCCCGCCCAGGACGGGGAGCTGACCGTTCTTTACGAGGACGAGCACCTGCTGGCGGTGGATAAGCCTGCGGGTATGCTGATTCACCCCTCCCGCTCCCGCTTCACCGGCACTCTGGCAAATTTTGTGCTGGGCTATTACCAAAAAACCGGGCAGGCCGCCGCCTTTCACCCCCTGACCCGACTGGATAGAGACACCTTCGGCGCGGTGCTGCTGGCGAAAAACGCCCATATCCACGCCCTTTTGTCTGCCCAGGGCGATTTTCAAAAAACCTACCACGCCGCCGTGTTCGGCGGTCCGAAAGAAGACAGCGGCGCAATCGATGCCCCCATTGCCCGCCTGCCCCTGCCCAGCCTGCTGCGGCAGGTCCACCCGGAGGGAAAGCCCTCGGTCACGGAATACGCCGTGGTGAAGCGGGCAGAAAACGCCGCGCTTCTGGCGCTGCGCCCCATCACAGGCCGCACCCACCAGCTGCGGGTGCATTGCGCCCATATGGGTTTCCCCATTCTGGGCGACCCCCAGTACGGCAGCGCAGAAAGTCAGGCATACTCCCGCGCGCTTGGTCTGAATACCCAGCTGCTGTGTGCAAAGAGCCTGTCCTTTCCCCACCCCGTTACCGGGGAGAAAACGGAAATCACCTCCCGAATGGATGTGGATTTGCCTTGCTTTTGACCGATTTTTGTGATAAAATAGCCAAAATTACGTTTTAGGAGGTGGTACTGTGCGCAAATTTTTGGTCCTTGTCCTGCTACTGGGCATTCTCTGTTCTCTTTCCGTGGGCGCAAGTGCCGCCACCACGGCAAAAAATGTCAGTGCCTTTGCTACCGTTTCTCACGACGGCACCTGTCAGATCACCCTCACCGCCAGCCTGCACTTAGACCAGGCGGTGGAGGATTTGCGCTTCCCCCTGCCGGAAAAGGCGTCCAACATCACCGTCAACGGCGCCCGCGCCCGCAGCCGTCTGGAAAAGGGTCTGCGACAGGTAAACCTGTCCGGTGTGGTTGGCAAAGCCGCCGGTGATTTTACTCTCACCTTTACCTACAACCTGCCCAATCTGATTTCCCGCAACGAGGCAGACCAATTAGAGCTGCAGCTTCCCCTGCTGGCAGGCTTTGCCTATCCTGTGCAGGCGCTGGAATTTTCCGTGACGCTGCCCGGCACAGTCACTGCCAAGCCCGCCTTTTCCAGCGGCTACCACCAGGCAAACATTGAAAAAGACATCTACTGCACCACCTCCGGTGCCACCATCACCGGCACCGCCCAGACGGAGCTGAAGGACCACGAAACCCTGTCTATGTCCTTGCTGGTCACCGAGGAGATGTTCCCCCAGCCCCGCATCATTACGCCGGACTTCCAGACAGTGAACACACTGATTCTTGTTTTTGCCGGACTTGCCCTTTTGTACTGGGCGCTGTTTCTGCGGAATCTGCCCGCCTGGCCTGCCCGCCGTCCCACTGCGCCGGAGGGTTACAACGCCGGTGAGCTGTGCAGCCTGCTGCATTTGCAGGGAGGCGACCTGAATATGATGGTTTTCTCCTGGGCGCAGCTGGGTTATTTGCAGATTCATCTGCAGCCGGGCGGCAAAGTACAGCTGACCCGCCAGATGGATATGGGCAACGAGCGCAGCGCCTATGAGCAGCGGTGCTTTAAGCTGCTGTTTGGCAGATGGAACACCGTGGACGCAAGCTCCCTGCGCTACGCACAGATTTATCAGAACGTACAGAAAATCAAGCCCAATGTGGCGTCCCTGGTACACCCCAAATCCGGAAATCTCTTCGTTTTCCGCTCTCTTGCGGGAATTGCAGGCCTGTTCGGCGGCGTGGCAATCGCCATTGCCCTCAGCTCCGGCGCGGTGCTGCAGTGGCTTCTGGTGATTTTACTGGGCGCGCTGGCGCTGCATAGCAGCTTCTATATCCAGAGCTGGGCAGTGAATCTGTTCGTTCCCTATCGGCGAAAGCTCCAGATTGCGCTGGCGCTGTGCGGTGGTTGGCTGCTGCTGGGCGCTGCTGCCGGGGTGTTCTCCCTTGCTTTGGGAATGATTTTCCTGCAGCTGCTTGCCGGTCTGCTTGCCGCCCTTGGCGGACGGCGCACCCCCTCCGGTAGGCAGCTTATGGGTGAAGTCTTAGGCCTGCGCCGGTATTTGCGCAGCCTTTCTCCGGAGCAGCTTCGCCAGACGGCGCAGAGCGACCCGGACTACTTCCACCGTATGATGCCCTACGCAATGGCGCTGGGTGTACAGAACGCCTTTGCCAAGCGCTTCGGCAATCTGTCTATCGGCCAGTGTCCCTATATCTCCACCGGCGCTGACAGCACAATGCGTGCCACCGGCTGGTGCGGTCTGATGCTGCGGGTATACCGGGCGATGAACACCCGCACCGAAAACCCTTATTTGAAACGGACAATTCGTCTTTTGGACAGCTTCCTGCGGTAAACTTAATACCCCCGCGCTCCAATGACCAGAATGGGCAAAACCGCCCTGTAAATCTCATCAAACTGACTGATCGGCAACGGGTTGACCCCCTCCCCCACCTCAATGGTGTACCCGGGACGGCGGAAATTCTGGAGAAACCAGTCCTTATAACCGGCAAAGCCGGAAGCATATGGCACATCTGCCAGAGCATAACCGCTGGCATCTGCCATTTTCTGCCCCAGCGCCTCCGCGCCCGGCACCCGAATATCCAGAAACTGCCAGTAAATCTCCCTTCCCTGAGAGTGGAGGGCAATTACCAAATCCGGGTCAATTACCTCCGTATATCCCGCCATAAGCCGGGACTCCGGCTGATTCAGCGGCGCGCGCCCCACATAATCCCGGGGTCCGGGTCGGGTGTAGCCTTGGGAAAATTTAATCTCCCGTGCCATTAACCAACCGGCAGGGTACTGCAAATTCAAGTCCACACCCGCAAGATTTGCCTTCCACCCGTCGGGGAACGGAATCGCCGGGTAATTCTCCCCCAGCCGACGGGCCAAGTCATACTGAACTGACCCCTCTGCAATGGCGCCTGTCACCAAATCCACCCCGTCGGGATTCACCATCGGCACAGTATACACCGTCACCGCCGCCCCCAACGCGCGGGCGTCCTGCCCGTAAATGCTTCCGCCCGTGGCGATTGCCTGGGCAAATTCCTCAACGAATTTCAGAAGCACCGGCGTGGTAATCCATTCGTTGGCGTGGTGTGACGCGGAAAAAAGCACCTTTCTCGGACCGCTGCCCACCACCAGGGTGGATATGGGGCGGTCAAAGGCAGTGGTGCCCAGCACCTCCGTCCGCAAAAACGGATAGGTGCGTACAATCTCCCCAATGACGCGCTGATTCTCCTCCGACGTTATGGGCTGTCCGGTTTGTACAATGGCCATAAAATCACCTCCCGGCAGTATATGCCTGAGGCGCAGCTCTTGTGATTGCAAATTCCCCCGAAAAGGGGTATAATAAAAAAAGGAGGTGGGCAAATGGACCACACCCACGACCATTCCTATATGCACGCCCACGGCATTGCCCACTCCCACGGCCACGTCCACGAAAACCAGAAAGCGGTTATCAACCGGCTGGCCCGGGCAATCGGCCATTTAGAGAAGGTAAAACGTATGGTAGAGGAAGGCACGGACTGCGCAGAAGTGCTGATTCAGCTTGCCGCCGTGCGCTCTGCGCTGGACAACACCGGCAAGGTGATTCTCAAGGACCACATTCACCACTGTATGGTGGACGCGGTTGCCGCCGGAGACCAAACTTCTATCGACGATTTGTGCCAAGCCATCGACAAATTTATGAAATAATAAAAGCGGGTCAATCGACCCGCTTTTATTATTGATTTTCGCTGAAATCTTTGTAGGCAGCGGCAAGGGTAGTCACCACGTCCGCCCTGCACTGCCACAGCAACACACCCTGACACAGGGCGCTGACGATACTCAGCAGGAAGAACTCTCCCACACCGATGCTGACCGGCAGGAGCATATCGGCATAGCTCACCGCCACCGCCACGATCTGCAAAAGATAAAACCACCAGAAATACAAATCCAGCTTCACCACCTGCAAGGCACTGCCTGCAGTGATGCGCACGCTGCCAAGCATAGCCTTTACAGCGCCGCTCCCCTCTAAAACCGCGAACTCAGCAAAACGCAGCCGGTAAAAAACCACCGCGATAAGCGCTATGTACACCACGCCGAAGAAGATAAACAGCGGCACCATCAGCTCCATCATTGCCATCATCTGCTCCGGCGTCATCAGCGCATCGGCAGGATTCAGGCTGGGCGCCGCGGCAACAATGGGCTCTAAGAATTCCATCAGCGGCACGCCGAAGGGGGTCATCACAAAAATACTGAAGCACACATAAAACAGCGCAATGCCCAGCGCAAAGAACAAGCCGCCCCGCAGTAGTTGCAATCCAAAGACCGCGCCTAAGCGGCGGAAGCCTTGCAGCAAATCCCCGTATCCTGCCTCTTCACCCTTTGCCCAGCGCAGCGCGCAAAACAGAAGACCAATCTCCCAGAAGGGCAGCGCCCACATCATACCAAGCTCCAAAACAGACTGCAACGTAGTCAGCACAGACCGCAGACCCATTCCGGAAAGTCCACCTGTTCCGGCAATCTGGTGGCTAAGATAGTAATTCAGTGCCGTAATCAGCAAAGAGCCGCCCAAGGCGATGGCTGTATGGAGTAGCACCACCTTTTTATAGGGTGTCGCCGCCTGCCGCAGCTGCTGCCGCGCAAAAAAGTGTAATTGTTTCGGTTTTACAGATGCCATAACGCACCTCCTGTTTCTTAGTATAGTTATACGATATTTCCGTAGAAATAGCAAATGAATTTTTTATAAAGGTAGCATTTTACGGCTGCCCGTGGTACAATGTTCTGGACGATTCTGAAAGAGGGTATCCTATGAATTACACCTGCTGCACCCTGTGTCCCCGCGCCTGCAAGGTCAATCGCTCTGCAGGCGAAACCGGCTATTGCGGCTGTCCGCCCACGGCGCTGGTGGCAAAGACAATGCTTCATAAGTGGGAAGAGCCGGTGCTCTCTGGCAGTGGAGGCAGCGGCGCTGTGTTTTTCGGCGGCTGCACCCTCGGCTGCCGGTACTGCCAGAATCGGGCTATCTCCGCCGCGCCCACCGGCACGGCTATGGATTCCGTGCAGCTGCGGCAGGCCTTTGAGGACTTGATTGCCCAAGGGGCGGTGAATATCGACCTGGTCACGCCCACCCAGTACCTGCCCACCATTCTCCCCGCACTGCAGCCTAAGCTAAGCGTGCCGGTGGTGTATAACTGCGGTGGCTATGAATCCGTGGAAACAATCCAGGCGCTAAACGGTCTGGTGGACATCTACCTGCCGGACTTAAAGTACGCAGACGATGCCCTCGCTCAGTCACTTTCCGGTGTGCAGAACTATTTTTCCGTGGCGACCCGGGCAATCCGGGCAATGGTGGAGCAGACAGGGCCGGTGCAATTCCAAGGTGAAAAACTAATAAAAGGCGTAATTATCCGCCACCTGATTCTGCCGGGGCAGATAGAATCCTCCTTAAAGGTGCTGGACTGGATTGGCGACACCTTTGCCTCGGGCGAAGTACTGGTGAGTCTGATGCGCCAGTACACTCCTATGCCCGGTCTGCCCACCCCCTTGGACCGCACCGTCACCGACGAGGAATACCAAAGCGTCCTCAGCTGGATGCTGCTGAATAACCTGCAGGGCTTTACCCAGGAGTCAACCGCAGGCGACGCCGCCTTTATTCCCGATTTTTCCCGCTAAGTATTTGCATACCGGGCGGTGTTGTGATATGATATTAAAAACGTAAACAACGAGGTTTCGCAATTATGAACTATATCGTTTTGGATATGGAATGGAATCAGCCCTGGCCCGGCTCTCCCTCTGCCAAGAAGGTGCTTCCGGTGCAGATTCGGGGCGAAATCATTCAAATCGGCGCCGTCCGTGTAACCGAGGACCAGCAGGTTGCCGACGAATTCCAGGTGCTTATCAAGCCCAAGTACTACCGGCGCTTAAATCGCCGGGTGAGCAAGCTCACCGGCATCAAGGAGGCCCAGCTGCGGGATGACGGCGTGCCAATGGCCGAGGCAATGGCACGCTTCAAAGCCTGGTGCGGTGAGGACATCATCTTCCTCACCTGGGGCTTTGACGACATCACCATTTTGCGGGAAAATCTCCGGCTCTACGGCATTGACGACAGCTGGGTTGACCGCTGGTACAACGCCCAGATGATTTTCAACGCCCAGACCGACGGCTCTTCTGCCCAGAAGGCGCTGAAAACCGCAATGGAAATGTTTGAAATTGAAGCAGTCCGCCCCGCCCACGATGCGCTGGGCGATGCCTACCACACGGCACTGATTTGCGCCAGACTGGACCTGAAGAAAGGCACAGCCGAATACGGCACTGCCCTGCAAAGCCACGTGGACGGCTTCCACGGCGCAGAGCTTCCCGGCTGCATCAGCCGGAAGGTGTTCTACGACTACGCCGACAAGAAAGAGGCGCTTGGCGCTATGTCCGGTCCGGAAAACAAATGCCCCACCTGCGGCAAGCAGATGCAGGGCACCCGCTGGTTTTCCCAGCCGGGCCGCCGGTATATGGATTTGGCAAATTGCGGAAAATGCGGCAAATTCTTAATTCGCGTCCGCCTTTCTGACCAGCCGGACGGCACTGTCCGGGTGAGCCGGCTTACCTATGAAGCCACCTCCGAGGCGGCTGAGGCCTATGCCCGCCGGGCAGAGAAGGCAGAGCCGGAGGTCCGCAGACCCTCTTCTACCCGCCGTCGCCGGCGCAGCCGGCTGCCGGAGAAAAAAGACTGATATACAAGGGAGGTATTCTATGCGTTACCAAGCTATGCGATTCCCTGAGGGCCGGGCAAAAGCCGTTACCTTCAGCTATGACGATGGAGGCAAGCAGGACATCCGTCTGGCGCAGCTCTTTACCCAGTACGGTCTCAAGGCAACCTTCAACCTCAACGGCGACGCTTTCCGAAAGGACAGCGGTCTTACCAAGGAAGAGGTAGAGACCTATCTTCTGTCCGCCGGTCACGAAATCGCCGTACACGGCAATTTCCACCGGGCGCCGGGTATGCTGCGCCCCATCGAGGGAATCCGGGAAGTACTGGACTGCCGGATTGAGATGGAGCAAAAATACGGCCGCATTATCCGGGGTATGGCGTACCCCGACTCCGGTGTCACACTTTTTGACAACGGCGCAACCTACGCCAAGGTGAAAAATTATCTCACAGAGCTGGACATTGCCTATGCCCGCTCACTGGGCGGGGATAACAACAACTTCCTCCTCCCTGAGGATTTCCATCAGTGGATTCCCACTGCATACCACAAAAACCCCCTTGTTTTGGAGTATGCGGACCGTTTTCTTGCGTTGGATGTATCCAAGTCCTATATTTCCAGACGCTTTCCCAGACTGTTTTACGTGTGGGGTCACAGCTATGAGTTTGACAACGACAACAACTGGGATTTAATTGAGGAAATCTGCAAGCGGTTTGCAGACCGGGACGATGTCTGGGCCGCCACCAACATTGAAATCTACGATTACGTGCAGGCCTACCGCAGCCTTGTTTACAGTGCCGACGGACGGATTATCTACAATCCCACACTGCGGACTATCTGGTTCACCATCGACGGCAAGGACTACACCATTGTCTCCGGCGAAACCCTTTATATCTAACGCAGGAGGTTCCCTATGAGAAAACGAGAATCGGGAATTGACCTACTGCGCTGTCTGGGACTGTTTTTCGTGGTGGGTGTCCATTCCTTCCTGAAAAACGGTTACTACAGTGAGCCCCAGACCGGCGCTGTTATGTGGGCAGCAAACAGCTGGCGCTGGCTGTTTTACAGCTGCAATGGCATATTTATGATGCTCACCGGCTATCTGAAAACCCAAAAACCCTTTGGCCGCAAATACTACAAAAGCCTTATCCCTGTGCTGATATCCTACACGATTATCAGCCTGTTTTCCTGCCCTATACGGCACTTCCTGCTGGGCGAACCAATGTCACCGCTTGACTGGATTTCCAATTTCATCACCTTTGGAAATTATGCCTGGTATCTGGAGATGTACATCGGTCTGCTGCTCATAAGCCCCATTATCAATCTGGCGCTGGACAGTCTGCATTCTCCGAAAAAGCAGCTTGTGCTGACCGGTGTTCTGGTGCTGCTCACCGCCGTTCCCTCCATAACCCCTTTAAATGTAGCGCCTGATTACTGGGCAAGCCTTTACCCCATCACCTACTATATGATCGGCGCTATGATAAAGCGCTTGCAGCCCAATGTCAAATTCTGGCTGGGCGCAGCTCTGGCTGCAGGCACTGCGATGTTCCTTGGCTTGGTTTCCTTGCTCTCCAATGGCTTCAGCCAAGGCTATGGCGGATTCTACATCACGCTGATTACCACCGGCGTATTTCTGGCAGTGTATCAGCTTCAGCTTCCCGCCCGTCTTGCCCCCGTGCTTGCCTGGGCTGCAGACGGTGTCCTTCCCGGTTATCTGTTGTCCAGACTTCTGGACCTTTGGGTATACAACCTGCTCCCCCAGTGGCACACACCGGAAAAATACCCGCTGCTGTTTGTATGTGTGACCATTCCCATCTACTGTGTGTCGCTGCTTGCCGGCAGAGCCGTTCACAGCTTGACTGTGAAATGTATGTCCCTGCTTGACAAGAAAGTTCTGACTAAGGTATAACAAAAAGCCCTCTCCGATTGGAGAGGGCTTTCTTATGTTGTAATGTAATTACAGCAGAGTGGAGAAGTGCTTGATGGTGCGGACCATCTGAGAAACGTAGGAGTTCTCGTTGTCGTACCAGGAAACAACCTGCACCTGAGTCTTGCCGTCGGGCAGAGCGCAGACCATAGTCTGAGTAGCATCGAACAGAGAACCGAAACGCATACCGATAACATCGGAGGAAACGATCTCGTCTTCGTTGTAGCCGTAGGACTCGGTAGCAGCAGCCTTCATAGCAGCGTTGATCTCATCCTTGGTAACGGACTTAGCACACACAGCATTCAGAATGGTGGTGGAGCCGGTGGGGGTGGGAACACGCTGTGCAGCGCCGATCAGCTTGCCGTTCAGCTCAGGGATAACCAGGCCGATAGCCTTAGCAGCACCGGTGGAGTTGGGAACGATGTTGATAGCGCCGGCGCGGCTACGACGCAGGTCGCCCTTTCTCTGGGGACCGTCCAGAATCATCTGGTCGCCGGTGTAAGCGTGAATGGTGCACATAATGCCGGACTCGATGGAAGCCAGGTCATTCAGAGCCTTAGCCATAGGAGCCAGGCAGTTGGTGGTGCAGGAAGCAGCAGAGATGATGTTGTCTTCCTTGGTCAGGGTCTCGTGGTTAACATTGTAAACGATGGTGGGCAGATCGTTGCCTGCGGGAGCAGAGATAACGACCTTCTTGGCGCCGGCGTCGATGTGAGCCTGAGCCTTAGCCTTGGAAGTGTAGAAGCCGGTGCACTCCAGAACTACGTCAACACCCAGCTCGCCCCAGGGCAGCTCAGCAGCGTTGGCCTTTGCGTAGATGGTGATCTTCTTGCCGTCGACAACGATGTTGTCCCCGCCAGCCTCAACGACGTGACCCTGAGCAGCGTAATTGCCCTGAGTGGAGTCGTACTTCAGCAGGTGAGCCAGCATAGCAGGAGAGGTCAGGTCGTTGATAGCAACAACTTCAAAACCCTCAGCACCGAACATCTGACGGAAAGCCAGACGGCCGATACGGCCAAAACCGTTAATAGCAACTTTTACAGACATGGTTATTTCCTCCAATTTTACTCGCTGCTTTTCGCAGCAAAAATAGACTGTATTTGCAGGGTCTTCTGACCCCATACGTCACCATTATACTATAAGAAAACAGCCTTGTAAAGTAGCCAAATGGTAAAAATATGGCGATTTTTCCCGAAAAGTTTGGACACAGAGTACAAAAAGCGGGTAGTCTACCCGTCCGAGGGCAACAAAAGCAGCATTGGGTACAGCAGTGACGCGCTGGTATCGTCAATGCTCTCCCAGCTGCCGCCGTCCCGCTGCAGGTAGTCGTTCCCCTGCTGAAAATACACGCTGTCCGGCCCGTGGGAGTAGTGGAGCGTAATCCGGCAGGTGCTGTCCCCGGTATCCTCAGGTATCACCGGCCCGTGGGGGCGGAGAATCCGCAGATAGGTCAGCACAGACTGAATGCTGGCGGAGCGGGTATAGGTGCGGTTTATGGTAGCGCCCGGCTGCCGGTACTCCACCTGCACACCCGTGACAACCCGGTGGGCCGGCGTGTTGGCAGCGGCGGTGCAGCCGGTAAACAGCATTGCAAAAATCAATAAAATGCCAATGGTTTTCATACCATCACCTCTTAATCAAAGTATGGCACAAAACCATAAAAAATATAAAGCCGCTGCGAAATTCTTCGCAGCGGCTTTGGTGATAAAAATCAGTTTTTCTTTGCGTTTGCCAGCAGGTAGCGCTCTGCCTCGGCGCTCCACAGGTTGTTGTGGGCCTTGCAGATCTTGTCCAGCTCAGCGAACAGAGGATCGGTCTTGCCCAGCTCCTCGAAATCGGAAATGGCAGTCAGCGGCAGGTCGATATGGTTGTAGATCAGCTTCTTGCCGCCGGGGATAGAGGGCAGATTCAGCACAGTATCCACCACAGCATTCAATCCGCCGATGTGGGTAACCAGCGCAGCGGGATTCAGCTTGCCGGCGCTCATCATCTCGATGGCCTCCCGCAGGTCGTCGTTGTTACCGCCGGAGGTACCCACCACGTGGGTGTAGAGATAGTGAACGTTATACCAGTTAAACGGTGCCTTGAACTGGGTGTCGGTAGGACCGGCAAAGAAGTTCAGGCAGCCGTCGTAGCCCAGAATATCGCCGGCCTGCTCAATCAGAGGCTTCACAGGTGCAAAGCAGATAACATCGTCATAGCCGGTGCCGCCGGTGAGGCTGCGCAGGTACTCGGTAGCGCCTTCCATCTTGGTGTTGACGTAGTGCAGCTCAATACCCTGCTTCTTGGCTTCCTCTACGGTGTAGATAGAAGCAGCGCGCTCTAAGCGGGCATCATCAATATCGGTGACAACCAGCAGGCTGGGACGGCGGTCGCAGTGCAGGGCATAGTCAATTGCGCCCAGGCCCATAGGACCGACAGATGCCAGCATTGCCATCTTGCCGCCCTCCTTGATGCCCATTTCGTGGACATAAGAGCCGGCCTTGGTGTGGTACATTGCGTGGAACGTACCTACGACACAGCTGATGGGCTCAGCCAAAGAGCCGTAGAAGTAAGCATCGGCAGAGTAAGGCAGCAGGCAGTCGGCAAGGAGGGTCTCAATGGGCACATTGCCGTAGGTTGCGGAGCCGCCGCAGAAATTGTAGGAGTAGCCAGGCGCCATCTGAGAGCCCTTCCAGTAATGTGCGGGCTGAATGGCGAACTTGTCGCCTACCTTGTACTTGTGCTTCCAGTTTTCGCCCACAGCGATGATATCGCCGCAGAACTCGTGACCCACGATGGTGGGGTTGGTAGCGCAGTCATCGGGCACGCGCTTGTGGTCGCCGCCCTCAAGGGCAGCCTTGTAGGTAGACATACATACAGAGTCGGAAACCACTCGAATCTGCACATCATCGGGACCTACCTCGGGCAGAGGGAACTCCTCCAGCCGCAGGTCCTGCTTGCCATAAATTCTAACAGCCTTAGTATTCATAGTCATAACCTCCATCAGGTATTTTTTTCGTGTTCAATGAGCTTCCAGGTAGCATCGATGAGATTGGCAAACATCGGATTCTCCATCGCCTTGATAATGAAGCTTTGACGGGGTGTGTTGATGTCTTCGCCGGAAATCTGGAACATACCGTACTGCTCGCACAGACCGCGCAGGCACTCCAGCTGGGCAGGGGTGTTCCGGGTGGGCATATAGGTGACGGCCTTCACGCCCTCTTCCTTTAAGCACTCGAATACATCGTCCAAATAATCATCTTCGAACTTCTGCGCCTTCTTGTCGCCAGTGACGGAGTCGCCCACATCGCCCAAGTAGGCGTAGCACAGATAGGCGTCCACTTCCTTGCACAATGCAACCATATCGGAAAGCTTGGGGCATTCGTCGGTGGCATCGATAAAGATGCGGGGAACGAACGTGCCCTTGAGCATACCCAGAACATCGTACTCGTAGAAGGGATACGCTGTGTCCAGAAGCATCGTCTTCTGCTTTTCAGACAGGGTCATTCCCAGCGCGGTCAGCTTGTCAATCATACCCTGACCCTTGCCAACCTGCCGTGTCAGCTCGATTGCCAGCGCATACATCAGATGCCGCTCGGTGACACCGCCGTTTTCGCTGGCCATAGACAGGGGCAGAACATCCTTGTCATAGTCCAGAGAAACGCCCACCAGCTCATTGATTTTCGCAATCATCTTCCGGTTGCGGACGTGACGGGCAGCCTGATAGGGTTTAAAGAACTCCGTCAGCCGGGCAATCTGATTGTGGGGCACGCCCTGAATGGTCATATAGCTCACGCCAACCTGATCGGGGTTGTTGGTGCGGCGACCCTCCAGACGGGTGCCGTCCATAGAAATGCGGGCTTCCATACCGATGGTCACCGGCATACCCACAATTTCCGCCGCCTCTAAAAATTCCTCAGCGCCGGAGATGGAATCGTGGTCGATAATACCAGCGGTGCAAAGGCCCTCCATACGGGCGGCAAACACCGCCGCAGTGGGAGAATAGGGAGAGAAGGAATAGGTGGTGTGAATGTGGTTGTTGATGTACTGGGGCACCATAGGCGGGAAAACAGCGGTCTTCATAACCTCACGGAGATTGGCAAGCCGCTCCGCCTTGGTAGGTGCATTGAGTTTGTTGAGAATTTCAATATCGATCATAGCGTCTCCTTAGTTAAGCATAACCTGGCCGCCGGTAACAGGCAGTGCCTGGCCGGTCTCGTACTTCTGCTCTACGCAGTACATAACGGCGCGGGCAACGTCGATGGGCAGGCAGCCCCGGTTCATAGGCACCTTGGACTCATAGAATCTGCGCACATCTTCCACAGTCTTGGCGCCGGGTACCTTGCCGGCATTTAAGTACTGCACAAACAGACCGCGCTCGGGATCAGACCACAGAGGACCGTCCAGATAGTTGCCCGGGCAGATAGCGTTAACCTTAATGTTGTAAGCGCACAGCTCCAGCGCAAAGGACTGGACCAGACCGATGGCGCCGAACTTGGAGCCTGCGTAGGCAAAGTTCTTGTTGGAGCCCTCCAGACCGGACTTGGAGGACATCGCAATAATGTCAAAGGTAGCCTCGGGGTCTGCCTCGTGCTGGGCCTCCATAATAATGGCAGCATACTTGCAGGTAAGGAACAGACCGGTGTAGTTGATTGCGGTAACGAAGTCGAAATCCTTCTTCTCAAACTCGGCGATAGGACCGGAGCGGACCACGCCTGCGTTGGCCACCATAATGTCCAGGCCGCCGAACTTCTCAACCACCTGGGCCACCATATTGGCGCAGCTCTCCTCGTCGGACACGTTCACACCAATGGCCCAAGCCCGCTCGCCCATTTCCTTGGCGACGGTCTCTGCCAGAGGCAGATTCATATCGGCAATGATAATGGTTGCGCCCTCTTTGTACAGTTCCTCGGCAATGCCCTTGCCAAAGCCCTGTGCCGCGCCGGTAACAATGGTGATCTTACCTGCCAGACGGCCCTCGCCTGCCGGGCGGTTGTGAATGTTCTGCTTGGCAAGCGCCTGCCATTTTGTCATATCTACGCTCATAACTGCATCTCCTTTATTTCAAGAATGTAAGTAATTTCTGATAGGCGTTCTCCCAATCCTCTGTGTGATTGGGGTGCCAGTATTCCACAGACTCAGAATTGCGGACAACCTCACGCAAATGGTCCAAATCTCTGATGTCGCCCAGGGCCATCGCCTGAGTCAGCAGGTTGCCGATGGCTGCGCCCTCCACAGGTCCGGTCACCACTTCTCTATCCAGAGAGTCGGCAATCAGCTGGTTGAGGAACTTGTTGTTAATCGGTCCGCCCACGATGTTCAGAGATTGAATCTTCTCGCCCTTCATCTTCTCCAGACCCTCCAGGGCGCTGCGGTACTTAAGCGCCAGAGATTCATACACCGTGCGGGCAATCTGTCCCACGGTTTCGGGAACGGGCTGATTGGTGTCCCGGCAGAAATCCTTGATTTTTTCCACCATATTGCCGCCGGCGTAGAACTGGGGTGCGTCGGGGTTGATGATGCTCCGCAGAGGCTCTGCGCCCCGGGCCGCCACCACAATCTCGTCCCAGCTCATCTGAATGCCTGCCTTGATCCAATCCCGGCGGCATTCCTGAATAATCCACATACCGATAATGGTGTTTAGGGGACGGTACGTACCCTGCACAGTGCCCTCATTGGAGAAGCCACGGTTCTGTGCATCCATCGTCAAATCCGGCTTGTCCATTTCCGCGCCGAACAGACTCCACGTGCCGGAGGAGCAGAAGGCAAAGCTGCCTCTGCCAGGAATGGCTGCCACCGCAGAGGCGGTATCGTGGCTGCCCACAGCCACAAAGGGCGCGGGATTGATGCCGATTTCCTCGCACAGCTCTTTTCTCAAATGACCGCGAATGGTGCCGGTCTTGTCAATCTTGGTAAAAATCTTCTTGGGCAGTCCCAGCTCCTCGATGGTCTGCCAATCCCAGTCCTTGGTGGTGGGGTTGTAAAGACCGGTAGTGGTGGCGATGGTGTACTCCGTACCCTTGCTGCCGGTAAGGAAATAACCCAGCAGGTCGGGGGTCAGCAGCATCGTCTCCGCAATCTCCAGCGCGGGATCTTCCTCCCGCAGACGGCGGTAAAGCTGGTAGATGGTGTTAAAGGTCAGGTTGGTGTCAATACCGGTGCGGGCATAGAGCTTCTCGGTGGGAATCTTTTCCTTCACCGCATCAATGTCCGCCTGCACACCCAGCCGGTAGGAACGGGGAACGCCGGCAAGCGCGCCGTTTTTGTCCAAAAGACCGTAATCCACGCTCCAGGTATCAATACCAAAGGCGTCCAGCTGACCGTAGCCGCCCTGCTTGAAAGCAAGCAGACCCTGTTTCAGCTGGTTATAGAGGTAAGGCGTATCCCAGTAGAAAACGCCGTTCATTTCAATGTAGTTGTTTTCGAAGCGGTGCAGCTCCTTCATCGTGATTTTCTCACCGTCGAACTGACCTAAGATGGTCCGTCCGTTGCTGGCACCTAAGTCAAATGCCAATAAATTTCTGACCATTTGCTTACCCCTCTTTCTTATCCTTCTTTATCCAATCCATTATACACCTTAATATCGCACAGTTCAATACCAAATAAAGAATTTCCTTTATTCCCTATTCAGCTGTGCGGTTTTAAAAAACCGGCACCACCGAAGTGGTGCCGGTCGGTTTCAGCCGAATCTATTGACTTTACTGAGAATTACTTGCGCAGAGCAGCTGCATCCTCGGGAGCGTCAGTGTAGATCAGGTTGGAGTCCAGCATGGTGATCAGGTTCTCAGCGTTGTACCAAGCACCGGCAATGTCAACATTCTTAGCGGTGCCGCCCTCAACAGCAGCGATGCACTGCAGAGTAGCCTGATAACCCATCTCGATGGAGTCCTGAGCAACGGAGCCGAACAGCTTGGGAGTACCATTCTCCTTGATCCAGTTCAGCTGCTTGGTGCCAGCGTCGAAGCCGGTGAAGATGATGCTGTCGTACTTGCCCTCAGCGGACTTGGCAGCGTCGTAAACCTGCTTAACAACACCTTCGTTGGTCATGAACAGAGCCTTGATGCCCTTCTCGTACAGAGCTTCCAGAGCCTTAACGTAGGACTGGTCAGCGTCGCCCTGCTTGATTTCCTTAACGATGGTGTACTTGCCCTTGGTGGTCTCGTCAGCGTCAGCCAGAGCCTTGAACTTGTCTTCGAAGCCCTTAGCGCGGTCGATACCGGTCTGGGTCTCGTCGTGCTGGATAACACCAACTACGTAGGGAGCCTCAGCAGTAGCCTTGGCGATCTCAGCCTTGATAGCCTCGAACAGCTTCTCACCGT
>JAZTWB010000008.1:0-14353 GCA_045635645.1 Faecousia sp.
CCAAGAAGATGATCGACAAGGGCAAGACCGAGGTTTGGGATGCTTTGGATGAGATCATCAAGGACCGTCCTGTTATGCTGAACCGTGCGCCCACGCTGCACCGTCTGGGCATTCAGGCATTTGAGCCTATTCTGGTAGAGGGTCGTGCGCTGAAGCTGCACCCCCTGTGCTGTACTGCATTTAACGCCGACTTTGATGGCGACCAGATGGCTATCCACGTACCCTTGAGCGCTGAGGCACAGGCAGAAGCCCGTATGCTGATGCTCTCTGCCAACAACCTGCTGCGTCCTCAGGACGGCAAGCCTGTTACCGTTCCTACACAGGATATGATTCTGGGTGCCTACTATCTGACCTATACCCGTCTGGGCAAGGCCGAGAAGGGCGCCGAGGAGGTCTTTGTGCTTGACGCCGGCGACACCGGCCTGCCTGTTAACGAGCTGGT
The DNA here is from genome assembly GCA_045635645.1 of Faecousia sp. Taxonomy (GTDB): domain Bacteria; phylum Bacillota; class Clostridia; order Oscillospirales; family Oscillospiraceae; genus Faecousia. The sequence goes on from JAZTWB010000008.1 coordinate 443, forward strand.
TGACGGCGACGTATTCGTAGAGGCTAATAAGAAGGCGAAGGCCGAGGGTAAGGCAATTGCCCGCTTCCGTCCCAAGCTGAACTACTCCTCCGTGGAGGAGGCGCTGGCTGCCTATGCAGACGGCAGTGTTGGCCTGCACGCACCCATTCGCGTCCGCTACAGCAAGGAAATCGACGGCGTTGTGCAGACCAGAATCATCGACGCTACAGTTGGCCGCTTGATTTACAATGAGCCGATTCCCCAGGATCTGGGCTTTGTTGACCGCACCAACCCGGACCGCCTGTTCGATCTGGAAGTGGACTTCCTGGTCGGCAAGAAGCAGCTGGGTAAGATTATCGACAAGTGTATCCGCAAGCACGGCTTTACCGTTGCTACCGAAATGCTCGACCGCATCAAGAGTCTGGGCTACAAGTTCTCCACCAAGGGCGCTATCTCCGTGTCTATTGCAGATATGGTGGTCCCCGCTATCAAGTATGAGCTGGTGAAGGAAGCCGAGCAGAAGGTTGTTGAGATTGAGCAGTTCTACCGTCAAGGCTTCATTACCAACGACGAGCGCTACCGTCTGGTAGTTCAGCAGTGGGAAAAGACCACCGCGGATGTTACCAACGCCCTGTCCGGCAATCTGGACGAGTTTAACCCCATCTATATGATGGCTGACTCCGGCGCCCGTGGCTCTATGGCGCAGATTCGTCAGCTGGCCGGTATGCGTGGCCTGATGGCCGATACCGCCGGCCGTACCATCGAAATCCCCGTTAAGGCAAACTTCCGTGAAGGTCTGAGCGTTCTGGAGTACTTCATTTCCTCCAGAGGCGCACGTAAGGGCATGACCGATACCGCTCTGCGTACCGCTGACTCCGGTTACCTGACCCGCCGTATGGTGGACGTTTCCCAGGAAGTCATTATCCGCGAGCACGATTGCGGCACCACCAGAGGTATCTGGGTGGGCGCAGTGTACCAGAACGGCGACGTAATCGACACCTTTGGCAACCGTATCCGCGGCCGTTACCCCGTGGAGGATGTTCTGCACCCCGAGACCGGCGAGCTGCTCCATTCCAAGGACGTTATGATGATGCCCGAGGATGCCGAGAAGTTCGAAAAGGCCGGCATCGAGAAGATTTATATCCGTACCATTCTGGGCTGCCGCGCAAGAAGCGGTGTCTGCGCACAGTGCTACGGTATGAACCTTGCCACCTCCAAGCGGGTTGACCTGGGCGAAGCAGTCGGTATTATCGCTGCCCAGTCCATCGGTGAGCCCGGTACCCAGCTGACAATGCGTACCTTCCACTCCGGCGGCGTTGCAGGTGACGATATCACCCAGGGTCTGCCCAGAGTTGAAGAACTGTTCGAATCCCGCCGTCCCAAGAAGATGGCGCAGATTTCCGAGGTTACCGGCGTGGTTTCCGTCGACGAGTCTCACCGCAGCGCTATGCGTAATATTACCGTTACCGCGGAAGACGGCGAGGTTAAGAATTACCAGGTGCCTTACTCTGTGGGTCTGAAGGTCACCCACGGCAAGACCGTCCAGAAGGGCGAGCCCATTACCGACGGCGCGCTGTATCCTCAGGATGTGCTGCGTATTTCCGGCGTGGAAGCTGTTCAGGATTACCTGGTGCAGTCCGTTCAGGCCGTGTACCGCCAGCAAGGCGTTGAAATCAACGATAAGCACATCGAGGTTATCATTCGTCAGATGATGCGCAAGGTGCGCGTGGAAGATCCCGGCGACAGCAGCCTCTTGGTTGGTACCGTTGTGGATTCCTTCGTCTTTGAGGATGCCAACGCCGAGGTGCAGGCCCGCATTGACGCAGGCGAAACCGAGCTGCGTCTGGCAGAGGGCGCTGTGGTGCTGATGGGTATTACCAAGGCATCTCTGGCAACCGATTCCTTCCTGTCCGCCGCCTCCTTCCAGGAGACCACCAAGGTCCTGACCGATGCCGCAATCAAGGGCAAGGTTGACCATCTGGTAGGCCTGAAGGAGAACGTGATTATCGGTAAGCTGATTCCTGCCGGCTCCGGCTTGATGGCATATCGGGATTTTGAACCCGGTGCCACTCCCGTAGCAGAAGAAGCCGAAGAGGTTGTAGCCGAAATCGCTGAATAAAACCTAAAAAATCACCGGAATACCTGTGTATTCCGGTGATTTTGTTATTTTTAGTCCCAATCTGGCTTTAGGTCTTGGCGCATATTCAGGGACGCAAAAATGTCCCGGGTGATTGCCTTGTATTCTGCCAAATCGGTGGTTTTGCGGAGACGCTTGCCCAGCGTCTCCGCCCCTTCAAATTTGCACAGCCAGTGCCGCCAGTTCTCCTTCATACGAAACATTGCGTTCCGGCTTCCGCCGAAGGCGGGGATGTAGGCTTCCAGCAGCGCATCGTGGAATTGGGAGAGGATTTCCGGGGTCGTGCCGCCGGATAAAAGTCCCGGGTCACCAATCAGTCCCCGCCCCAGCATCACAGCCGGCAATCGGGGAAATGCATCGGCAAGTGCGGTAATCTGCGCCTTGGTGCAAAGACTGCCGTTGTAGCACAGGGGCGATAAGCTGTTTGCCACAGCATAGGAAAACGCCTCTATATTCACAGGCCCGTTGTAAAAAGCGGCGCGGACGCGGGGGTGGACGGTCAGCTCCTTGACCGGATACCGGTTGTAGAGGGACAGAACGTCCTCGAATTCCTCCGGACGTTCAAAGCCGATTCTGGTTTTGATGGATATGGGCAGGGGCGCAGCGGCGTAAATGCTGTCTAAAAAACGGTCAAGGGCGTCTAAATCCTTGAGCATACCGGCGCCCTTGCCCTTGGCAGTGACAGTGCCGGAGGGGCAGCCGATGTTCAAATTTACTTCCGCATATCCCAGATCCCTGCAAGCCCCCGCCATATAGAGAAAATCCTCAGCATTTTTCGTCAGCAGCTGAGGAATCACGGAAAAACCGATGCTGTCAGCCGGGGGTAGCTCCCGCGCTTCCCGGGGCGTAAGGGAACGGTGGACAGTGGGGGAGAGGAAGGGGGTGTAATAGCGGTCTACACCGCCAAAAAACTGATGGTGCAGCCGGCGGTAGATGCTGTCGGTCAACCCCTCCAGGGGTGCAAAATAATACTGCATATGTATGTTTCCTTCTAAAAAGGGTGCGCTTTTTCAAACGCACCCTTTTTCTTATACTTCCATAATGACGGGCAAAATCATGGGATTGCGCTTTGTGGTCTTAAACAGGTAGCCGCTTAAGTCGTTCTTAATGGCGGTTTTCAGCGCTGCCCAGTCCCGGATACGCTTCCGGCTGCACCGCTCCAGTGCCTCCAAAACCACGTCCCGCAGCTCCTCCATCAATTCCTCGGACTCTTTCACGTAGATAAAGCCCCGGGTGATGATGTCCGGACCGGAGATAAGTCCGCCGTCCTGGGCGCTGATGTTGATGCATACCACAATCATACCGTCCTGGGCCAGATGCTTTCTGTCCCGCAGCACCACGCTGCCAACGTCACCCACACCCGTACCGTCCACAAACACCTTGCCAGCGGGTACAGTGCCGTTTATCTTGCAGCTTTTGCCCGAGAATTCGATCACAGAGCCGATTTCGCCGATGCGCACGTTCTTGGGCGCAAGGCCCATTGTGACCGCCAGTTTGCCGTGAAGCTGCAGGTGACGCTGTTCGCCGTGAACAGGGACAAAAAATCTGGGCTTACACAGCGCGTGAATAATCTTCAGCTCCTCCTGACAGGCGTGGCCGGACACGTGGAGACCCTCGCTCTTTTCGTATACCACTTCCGCACCCTTGCGGTACAGCTCGTTGATAATGCGGGAAACAGCCTTTTCGTTGCCGGGAATGGCGGAGGCGGAGATGATAATCCGGTCGCCGGACTGAATGTCCACCTGCTTGTGGGTGGAAAACGCCATACGGTACAATGCGGACATATTCTCACCCTGTGAGCCGGTGGATACGATAACCACCTTGTTCTTCGGCAGGCTTTTGGTAGCACCCAAATCCACCAGCGTGCCTGCGGGAATCTTCAGATAACCCAGCTCCTGGGCCACCTTCAGCATATTCTCCATACTCCGTCCGGAGACGGCAACCTTTCTGCCGTAGCGGTGGGCGGTGGCAAGCACCGCCTGAATCCGGTGCATATTGGAGGCAAAGGTGGTGACGATAATCCGCTGGTCGCAGTTCTTAAACTGCCGGTCCAGTCCCTCGGCAACCATATTTTCGCTGGGGGTGTAGCCGGGACGCTCCACATTGGTGGAGTCGCACAGCAACGCCAGAACGCCCTCGTTGCCCAGCTGACCGAAACGGGTCAGGTCAGTCATACCGTCCTTGGAGGTGGGGTCAAGCTTGAAATCGCCTGTCATCACAACTGTGCCCACGGGGGTTTTAATGGCAAAAGCCACCGCGTCGGCAATGGAGTGATTGACGTGGATAAATTCCACGGTAAAGCAGCCGGCTCTTACCACATCGCCGGGCTTGTGAGTGATGAGCTTGACTTTGTCGGCGAGGCGATGCTCCTCTAACTTCAGTTTGATAAGACCGTTGGTCATTGCCGTGCCGTGAATGGGGCAGGTCACCTGCTGCATACAGTAGGGGATAGAGCCGATGTGGTCCTCGTGGCCGTGGGTGATGAACATACCCCGCAGCTTCTTTGCGTTTTGTACCAGATAGGTAAAGTCGGGAATCACCAGGTCTACGCCGTACATATCCTCGTCGGGGAAGCCTACGCCGCAGTCCACCACAATCATATCCTTGCCATATTCCAAAACGGTAATGTTCTTACCGATTTCATCCAGACCGCCAAGGGGAATAATTTTCAGTTTTTCAGCCAATTTGTATAAAACTCCTTTCAAAAAATGCTTTTTAGACACAACAAACAGGCAGCCGTCTGTGCTTTCGTTGGCCCTGAATCGCCGGAACAGCACAAAAAACGCCCGCAAAATCTGTTAACTTGAAAATCGCACGGGTCTGCCCACCCGGTGCTGACATAAATAGTATAACACACTTCCGCCCGGTTGTATACATTTATTTTCCGACATAAAAATTATGCTTTCGAACAAAAAAGATGGTTGCACCTTCCAAAGCAATTTGCTATAATAGATAAACTATTATGGTATCGTATACCCATTTGTAAGGAGGCGGTGGCTTTGAATAAGAAGCTGGGCAGACTTTTGCAGCCCAATATGGGACTTTATTTCGGTCTGCTGCTGGGCTTTGTGGCGATAACTGCGCTGCTGCAGAGGTACATCCTTGCGGGCATTGAGCTAGCCGCGTGGGCGCTGTTTATGACGGCTTATCTTGTCAGCCGCGCCAACCGCAGAAAGCAGCTGAAAGCATTTATTGAGAAAGCCACCGACGAACAGACCGGCGTGGAAGGCCAGCGGCCGCCCTTTCCTATGGTGGTGGTGCGCCTTGCAGACGGCGGCATCGTCTACGTTAATGACCGTTTTATTCGCTTAACCGGCTTTAACGATACAATGAAGGAGCAGAATATCTCCGACATTCTGCCGGGCTTTGATATTGACTGGATGCTCTCCGGAAAAACGGAGTATCCCTACGATGTGTCTCTTGTCAAGCATCGCTATCGGGTCTACGGCGCACCCATTGAAACGGATGACCCGGGCAGTACCAAGCTGGGCGTGCTGTACTTCGCAGATTTGACCGAGTTGTATCAGGTGCGGGATGAGTATGTCCGTTCCCGTCCCGTGGTGTCCATCATTCTGGTGGATAACTACGAGGAGATAACCAAAAACCTCAGCGAGGGCGCGATGTCCACACTGAATGCGAAAATCAATGATGCCATTACCCAGTGGACGGAAAGCTACCACGGCCTGCTGCGCCGCTTAGAGCGTAACCGTTACCTGTTCGTTTTCGAGAAAAAGGACTTAAAGCGGGCAATGGAGGATAAGTTCTCCGTTTTGGAGGATGTCCACGCCATTACCAGCCCCTCCGGTCTGGCTGCGTCTATTTCCTTCGGTCTGGGTGTGGAGGGCGAGACCTTTGAAGAAGGCTATCAGTTTGCGTCTTTGGCAATTGAAATGGCGCTCAGCCGTGGCGGCGACCAGGCTGTGGTCAAGGACCGGATGAACTTTAACTTCTACGGCGGCAGAAACAAGGAGGCGGAGCAGCGCAGCAAGGTGCGCTCCCGTGTCACTGCCAACTCTTTGATGGAGCTGATTGACCAGAGCAGCCGCGTGCTGATTATGGGTCACAGGAATGCGGATTTGGATGCCATCGGCGCGGCGCTGGGTATTTTCTGTATGTGCCGGAAAAAGGGCAGACAGGCAAATATCGTGCTGGATATGCAGAACAATATGGCGCCGGACTTCCTGAAGGAAATTATTCAGGTGCCCGAATACGCCAACGCCTTTGTCTCCGGCGAGGATGCGATGCTATTGTGCGACAACCGTTCCACACTGGTGGTGGTGGATACCAACCGTCCCGACCAGGTGGAGTATCAGCATCTTCTGGAGGCAGCGCCCAGAATCTGCGTGGTGGACCACCACAGACGGGCAGCCGATTATATTAAGCCTGTGGTGCTGAATCTCCACGAGCCCTACGCATCCTCTGCGTCGGAACTGGTGACGGAGCTGCTGCAGTACGCAGTGGAAATGGATGACGTGCTGCCCATTGAGGCAAAGGCGCTGATGGCGGGCATCTTCCTGGATACCAAGAGCTTTAATGTCCGTACCGGCGAGCGTACCTTTGAAGCGGCGGCGTTCCTGCGTCAGCTGGGCGCAGATACGGTGGAGGTCAAGAAGCTGCTGCAAAATGACTTCCAGGAGACGATGGATAAGTTCCAGATTATCAAATCCGCAAGGCTGTATCGCCACGAAATCGCCATTGCGGCGCTGACAGAGCGCACTTCCCGGGTGCTTGCCTCTCAGGCGGCGGACGAGCTGCTGGATATCTCCGGCATTACCGCGTCCTTTGTGCTGTACCCGGACGGGGAGCAGGTGATGATTTCTGCCCGCTCCATCGGCAAGACCAATGTACAGGTAATTTTAGAGCCACTGGGCGGCGGCGGCAACACCGCAACGGCCGGCGCGCAAATTCCGGGCAGCTCCGTGAAGGAAGTGCTGGACCGGCTGGTGGCATCCATTGATAAATTCTACGAAGAGTGAGGAAACGATTATGAAGGTTATTTTTCTGCAGGATGTAAAGGGCAAGGGTAAGAAGGGCCAGATGGCGGAGATTTCCGACGGCTACGCAAGAAATTATCTGCTGCCCAAGAAGCTGGCTATGGAGGCCACTGCCGACGCAATCAATACGATGCGTATGAACGATAAGGCTGCTGCCGAAAAGGCAGCCAAGGAGCGGGCCGAGGCGCTGGAGATTTCCAGACAGCTTCGGGAAATGACGCTGGTGGTCACCGCCAAGGGCGGCGGCGCCGGAAAGCTGTTCGGCTCTGTGACCAACCAGGAAATTGCCGACGCGCTGAAGGAGAAGTCCGGCATTGCTTTGGACAAGCGGAAAATCGTGCTGACTGACCCCATTAAGAACGTGGGCAGCTATACTGTTCAGTGTAAGTTAGGTTATGAAATTACCGCGCCCTTGACTGTAAAGATCGAGGAAATTTAAAAGACAGAAAGGAGAGAATGGTATGGACGAAGCTTTGATTACCAAACAGCTTCCCCATTCTCTGGAAGCAGAGCAGGCGGTATTGGGCTCTATTTTGATCGATAGCCGGTGCTTGACCGATGTGATCGGTATTGTACGCCCGGAGGATTTCTATCTGCAGCAAAATCAGGAGATTTACGCCACCATCTATACGATGTTCAACTTCTCCCAGACCATTGACCCGGTAACGGTGCTGGATAAAATGCGGGAGCTGGGCGTGTATCACGACAATTCCCGTGACTACATTATGCAGCTGATGGAGATTACCCCCACCGCCGCCAATGCGGTGCGGTATGCAGGCATCGTGAAAGACAAGGCAACGCTGCGGGGTCTGGCGGACGCATCTGCGGACATTTCCCAGATGGTGCAGGAGCAGGTGGGTACCACCGGTGAGATTTTAGAGGCTGCGGAAAAGAAGATTTACGCCCTGCGAAAGGGCGAACGAGGCGACTCGTTAGAGCACATCGGTGTAACGCTGCATAAGGTGTTTGACCGCTTGACGGAGCTGAGTCAGTCCGACTCCGCAATCCCCGGTATGTCCACCGGTATGCGGGATTTGGACAAGAAAATCAACGGCCTGAACAAGTCCGATTTGGTTCTGGTGGCAGCCCGTCCGGCGATGGGTAAGTCTGCCTTTGCGCTGAATCTGGCGCTGAATGTAGCCAAAAAGCACAATAAAACCGTTGCCATTTTCAACCTGGAAATGTCCCGGGAGCAGCTTGCTATGCGTCTTTTAGCCATTGAGAGCTTTGTGGACGGCCAGAAGATGGCCACCGGCAAGCTGTCTGAGGAGGAGTGGAGCAAGCTGAGTATGGCGTCCGTTTCCCTCAGCCAGACGGATATCCGTATTGACGATAACCCCTCCATCACCGTGGCGGAGATGAATGCCAAGTGCCGCCGGGTAGAGAATCTGGGTATGGTCATTATTGACTACCTGCAGCTGATGAACGGCTCCGGCTACGGCAGGGGAGGCGACAGCCGCGTGAACGTGGTCAGTGAAATCTCCCGTTCACTAAAGATTATGGCAAAAGAGCTGAATGTGCCGGTTATCTGCTTAAGTCAGCTCTCCCGTGGCCCGGAAAGCCGTACGGACAAGCGGCCTATGCTGTCGGACCTGCGTGAATCCGGCGCCATCGAGCAGGACGCGGACGTGGTGCTGTTTTTGTACCGGGATGAGTACTACAACGAAAACACCGAGGATAAGGGTGTGGCAGAGTGCATTGTGTCCAAAAACCGCCACGGCGAGGTTGGCACAGTGAAGCTGCAATGGATTCCCCAGTTCCAGACCTTTACCGATCGGGAGTGGAAGCATGCTGAATAAGCTCAAGGCTTTTATGGAGCCTTTTCGTGGGGAGACGGTGGTGTGCGCAGTCTCCGGCGGCGCGGATTCTATGGCGCTGCTTTGGGGATTATACCTGCTGAAAGACACGCTGAATTTGACCCTCTGCGCCGCCCACTTTAACCACCGCCTGAGAGGCGCGGAATCCGACGGGGACGAAGCCTTTGTGCGGGATTTCTGCGCCGGTTACGGCATTGACTTTACCTGCGGCAGCGGGCAGGTCACAGCCGGGAAAAAGGGTCTGGAGGCAGCGGCACGGGACGCCAGATACGCCTTTCTCAAGCGCCTTACCGGCTGGATTGCCACGGCCCACACAGCCGATGACAATGCCGAGACCGTTCTGATGCATATGGTGCGGGGAACGGGTCTGAAGGGGCTGGGCGGTATTGCTCCCGCAAACGGAAAGCTGATTCGCCCTATGCTGAATATTACCCGGGAAGAAGTGCTTGCCTTTTTGCAGGAATATAACATTCCCTTCGTGGAGGACAGCTCCAACAGCGGTGACGATTTTCTCCGCAACCGCCTGCGCCACCACGTAATGCCTTTGCTGAAACAGGAAAACCCCAGATTGTCCCGAAACCTGTCCGCTATGGCGCTGCGCCTGCGGCAGGATGCGGAGGCACTGGACGCTTCAGCAGAGGAGAAAAAGACCAATCGTGTGTCGGAAATCAAGGCACTCAGCGGCGGAATCCGCAGCAGAGTTCTTGCGGGAATTCTGCTGGATGCCGGTGTAAAAGAGCCGGAGGCGGAACACATCAAGGCGCTGGAAAAGCTGGTGTTTTCCCCGAAGCCATCGGCAAGAGCCGATTTTCCGGGTGGCGTGCGTGTTACGCGAAACTATGATATTTTAGAGGTGCTCAGAGAGAACACCTCTTTAGAAACCTGCCAACTGCCCTGTCCGGGCGTTTGCAGACTGCAAGGTGCGACAATTACCTGCGCGCCCAATGAAAGTCCGGAGCAAACCGTCACTTCCTTCGCCTTTACCCCTACAGGCAACGTGGTGGTGCGGGCAAAGCGCGCCGGAGACACCATCCGTCTGTCCGGCGGCACAAAAAGCCTGAAAAAGCTGTTTATCGACAGCAAAATTCCCGTCGCCCGACGAAATAACATTGCCGTGATTGCAGACGACGAGGGCATTTTGGGTGTGGTCGGCTTTGGCGGCAATCTTGAGAGAATTTCCCCGACCGGAACGGTTAGAATTCAAATAGATTATAAATAACATATGGGAGGATTCCACATTGGAGAGAAATATAGAGAAGGTTCTGCTCAGTGAGGAGCAGATTGCCGCAAAGGTGCAGGAACTGGCAGATATCCTGACAAAAGAGTACGCCGGCAAGGACCCGGTTTTTGTGGGCGTATTAAAGGGCGTTGTGATTTTCTTTGCGGATATGGTGCGGAAAATCAACATTCCCTGCGAGATTGATTTTATGTGTCTGTCCTCTTACGGCGGCACAAATTCCACCGGAAATGTGGCTGTGAAGAAAGACCTGTCAGTGGATATTAAGGATCGCCACGTGGTGATTTTAGAGGACATCTACGATACCGGCAATTCCCTGTCTTTTTTGCACAAATATTTGCTGGACAGAAACCCTGCCTCCTTGAAAATCTGCACATTGCTGGATAAGCCGGAGCGCCGGAAGCCGGGTATTACGCTGGTGCCGGAGTACGTGGGCTTTACCATTCCCAACGAATTTGTGGTGGGCTACGGTCTGGACTTTAATGAGCACTACCGGAATCTGCCCTACATCGGCGTACTGAAGCCGGAAGCCTACGAAAAATAAGGAGACACAGGAAATTTGAAAAATCGCAAACTGACAACCATTATTATTTACGTGGCAGTACTGGCCTTGGCATTTTCCGTTATGCTTGGGCTGTTTGGAACGAAGGACGATAACATTCCCTATTCCCGGGTGATTGCTATGTTCCGGCAGGAGCAGGTCAAGAGCTTTGTGGTGGAGGGAGACTATATCCGCCTGCAGCTGCGGGAGGAATACAACGGCAAGACCACGGTAACTACCAAACTGGCAGACCCGGAGGGCTTCCGACAGGATATGTGGGAGACGCTGCAGAGCCAGTTGGAATCCGGCATGTTGGAGAATTTTAATTTTGTGGCAGGGGAGAAGATGTCTCCCTGGGATTTCTTCCTGCCTGTTCTTCTGGCAGGCATTCTCGTTTTGCTGGTGTGGGCGCTGCTGATGAGTCGCGCCAACCAGAACAATCCGATGGCCAATTTCGGCAAAGCCCGCACCGGCCACGGCCAAACCGGCGGCAAGAAAATCACCTTCGATGATGTTGCCGGCGTGGACGAGGAAAAGGCGGAACTGCAGGAGGTGGTGGATTTCCTGCGCAACCCCAAGAAATTCACCGATATGGGCGCAAAGATTCCCCACGGCATTCTCCTTGCCGGTGCGCCCGGTACCGGCAAAACACTCCTTGCCCGGGCAGTGGCAGGGGAGGCAGGCGTGCAGTTTTTGTCCATCTCTGGCTCGGACTTTATGGAGATGTACGTGGGCGTGGGCGCCAGCCGTGTGAGAGATTTGTTTGACCAAGCCAAGCGCATTGCGCCTGCCATTATCTTTATCGACGAGATTGACGCTGTGGGTCGTAAGCGCGGCTCCGGTTTGGGCGGCGGTCACGATGAACGTGAGCAGACCCTGAACCAGCTGCTGGTGGAAATGGACGGCTTTGCAAGAACTGACGGTGTCATTGTTCTGGCAGCCACCAACCGCCCGGACATCTTAGACCCGGCGCTACTCCGCCCCGGCCGGTTTGACCGCCGGATTTATGTGAATACCCCCGATGCCAAGGGCAGAGAGGAGATTCTTAAGGTCCATGCCAAGGATAAACGGCTGGACGATTCTGTTTCTTTGAAAACCGTGGCACTGGCAACCGCCGGCTTTACCGGCGCAGATTTGAGCAACCTGCTCAATGAGGCGGCGATTCTGGCAGCCAGAGAGGACCGCCCTGTGCTGAATATGCAGGACCTGAACGATGCGATGATGAAGATTATGGCAGGTCCGGAGAAGCGCAGCCGTGTCCGTTTGCAGAAGGATTTGAAAATCACTGCAATCCACGAGGCAGGTCACGCGGTGGCGATGTACAGCCTGCCGACCCACGACCCTGTCCACCAGATTTCCATTATTCCCAGAGGCAACGCCCTGGGCCTGACCTGGACGACCCCCAGGGAGGACGGTGACCACCTGACCCGTAACGAAATGTACGAGCGGATTGTGGGTCTGCTGGGCGGCCGTGTGGCCGAGGCGCTGTTTTTGAAGGATATTTCCACCGGCGCGTCCAACGACATCGACCGCGCCTCCAAGCTGGCGCGGGATATGGTTGCTCGCTACGGTATGTGCGAAAGCTTAGGTACAGTGTCCTATACCGGCGGCGACGAGCTGTTTATCGGACGGGACTACGAAAAAGTCAAGAGCTACTCTGAAAAGGTGGCAGGCACAATTGACGATGAGGTAAAGGCAATCATCGACAAGGCCTATGACCACTGCCGCCAGATTCTTACCCGTGACGCGGACAAGATGAAGCAGGTGGTGGAATTCCTGCTGGAAAATGAAACAATGTCCGGCAGCCAGTTTGCCGACTGTATGGAAGGCAGGCAAATCGGTGCAGCCCAAGAGACTACCGTGTTTGACACCTACCAGAATGCCGAAGAATAAAATGAGGCCTGTTGCGTACAGCAACAGGCCTTGTTTTATTTATTCTGTTCCAGATAGATAAGCAGCACCGCAATGTCAGCCGGACTGACACCGGAAATGCGTCCTGCCTGCCCAATGGAGACGGGTCGGATTTCGCTCAGCTTTTGCCGCGCTTCCAGGCGCAGACCGGAGATTGCGCCATAGTCAATATCCTCAGGCAAAAGCCGCTGCTCCTCCTGTTTGAATTCCGCTACCTGCTTTTCCTGCCGTGCCAAATAGCCGGCGTACTTCACCTGAATTTCCACCTCTTCGGTTACGGCAGCCGGCAAGTCCGGACGACCGGGGTCGAAGGGCGCAATGTCAGCGTAGGTAACCTGAGGGCGGCGCAATAAATCTGCAAGGCGGGCGGAATTTTCAACGGGCGTGGATTCCCGCAGCGCCAGCATTGCGTTCAGCTCCGGGCTGCCCGGTACGCCGTTTGCCTCCAGCCGCTGAATTTCTTTGGCAACGGCTGCATATTTTTCTTCCACCTGATGCAGACGCTCGGGGGGAACAAGACCCACCGCCGCGCCGATATGGGTCAGCCGCTGGTCGGCGTTGTCCTGCCGGTGCAGCAGCCGGTACTCACTGCGGCTGGTCATAATCCGGTAGGGCTCATCTGTTCCCTTGGTCACCAAATCGTCAATCAGCGTGCCGATGTAGCTGGTATCCCGGGTGAGAATCAGCGGGTCTTTGCCTTGAATTTTCAGCGCGGCGTTGATGCCGGCAACCAGACCCTGTACGGCAGCCTCCTCGTAACCGGAAGAGCCGTTGAACTGTCCTGCACCGTACAGGCCGGAGATTTTTTTATACTCCAGTGTGGGCAGCAGGCTGGTGGGGTCGATGCATTCGTACTCAATGGCGTACGCAGGACGCATCATCTCCGCCTTTTCCAGACCCGGAACGGTGTGAAGCATTGCAAGCTGCACATCCTCCGGCAGGGAGGAGGAGAAGCCTTGAATGTACATCTCCTCCGTGTCCAGACCGCAAGGCTCTATGAAGAGCTGATGACGGCTCTTGTCAGCAAAACGGACAATTTTGGTTTCAATGCTGGGACAGTACCGGGGGCCTACGCCGGAAATCGTACCGCGATACATCGCGGAGCGGTGGAGATTCTCCCGAATCACCCGATGGGTTTCCTCTGTGGTGTAGGTCAGATAGCATACCGACTGATTGTTGAGCTTATGGCTGGTGCGGAAGGAGAAGGGCTCCGGTGTTTCGTCACCGGGCTGCAGCTCCATTTTGGAAAAATGAATGCTCCTGCGGTTGACTCTGAAGTCGGATCGTAGCCATGT
>JAZTWB010000009.1:0-18638 GCA_045635645.1 Faecousia sp.
ATGTCCGTGGAAACCAAGCTGAAATTCATCGAGCAGGGTATTGCCTACGATGAACTGAGTGAAGCCGACCGGGAAGCCTACGAAAGCACCTTCGAGGATGAAAACGGTGAGCTTCCGGAGCGAATCGTTTCCTCTGCGCTGAATGAGTGGGTTTTCAATGAGGACACCATTCGGCAGGTGTTGCATGTATTGATGACCGAAGGTATCAAGATCGACTACGGTCAGAAGCTGGGCAAGACCATTATCTTTGCCAAGAATCACAGCCACGCAGAAAAGATCCACGAGATCTTCAATAAGGAATATCCTCATCTGCCCGGCTTTGCCAAGGTGATCGACAACAAGATCAACTATGCGCAGAGCTTGATTGACGAGTTCTCCGATCCCAAGAAGCTACCACAGATTGCCATCTCCGTGGACATGCTGGATACCGGTATCGATGTGCCGGAGTGCTTGAACCTGGTCTTCTTCAAGAAGGTTATGAGTAAGGCAAAGTTCTGGCAGATGATTGGCCGTGGCACGCGTCTGTGCCCGGGACTTAAAGATGGTGAAGATAAGGACAAGTTCTATATCTTCGATTTCTGCGGTAACTTTGAGTTCTTTCGGATGAATAACGGCAAGCCGACGGCGCTGCAGATTGCATTGCAAGGCGCTATCTTCAGCTTGAAAGCACAGATCGCCTATAAGCTGCAGGACATTGCCTACCAGACAACGGAGTTAATCGCATTCCGCAAGACCTTGGTGGACGATATGGTTCGCAAGGTGCAGGAGCTGAACAAAGAGAACTTTGCGGTTCGCCAGCACCTCAAGTACGTAGAACTGTATTCCAATCCGGATAATTACACTGCGCTGACCTATGAGAACACCCTGCAGATGCGGGATGAACTGGCCCCGCTGATCACACCGGATGCGGATGATGCCAAGGCGGTGCGTTTCGATGCGCTGATGTATGGTATTGAATTGGCCTATCTCATGGGCAAGAAGTATGCCAAGGCAAGAACCGACCTCTTTAAGAAGGTCAGCGGTATTGCTTCTGTTGCCAACATTCCGGAGATTATGGTGCAGAGTGAACTGATCAACAAGATTCTGCACACGGATTACTTGGAGAATGCAGGCATCAACGAGTTTGAGCATATCCGTGAGAACCTGCGTGACCTGATCAAATACATTCCCACCGGCAGGATGACCTACATCACCAATTTTGCCGATGAGCTGATCTCCATGGACTGGAATGAATCCGAACTGGAAAATGACGATCTGAAGAACTACAAGATGAAGGCGGAGTTCTACATCCGTCAGAACCAAGACAATGCGGTTATTGCCAAACTGAAGACCAACCAGCCGCTGACAAGTGCGGATGTGAAAGTGTTGGAGGGCATTCTGTGGAGTGAGGTCGGCACCCAGCAGGACTACGAAAACGAGTACGGCAGCAAGCCTTTGGGCGAGTTTGTCCGTGAGATCGTAGGTTTGGATATGAATGCCGCCAAGGAAGCCTTTGCAGAGTTTCTGAATGATACATCCCTCGATAGCAATCAGATCTACTTCGTGAACCAAATCGTGGAGTATATTATTCACAATGGTCTTATGAAGGATCTCTCCGTCCTGCAGGATGCACCCTTTACTGACAACGGCAGCGTTGTCGAAGTATTTACCGACCTGTCAGTTTGGCTTGGCATCAAGCGCGTGATCGACCGGATTAACGCCAATGCAATAGCAGCATAAATGATTAAATAACAAATCAATCCGGGAAATTGGAGACAGAAAGTCTGTCTCCAATTTCCCGGATTTGCTTGCTATATTTTGACCTGTTTCGAAAAATATTTACTGGTTTCGACAAAAAACACTGCGTCCTAAGTTGACACAAGCAGAGGGTTTCATTCTTGGGGTCGGTGCGAAAATGTTTACGATTGCTGGGCCTGTTATTGTGTATGGTGTGAGTGCAAGTGTGATTTATGGTCTAATCTATTGGATAACGACCTTGTTTTAAGAAGTAAACAGCATCTATGGACTATATCCATAGATGCTGTTATTCTTTAATCCAATTATGTTTTTTTAGTGCGATAATTGCCTCTTGGACATTCGGGAAAGTAAGTATAAACACACGCCCGTCATTTGTATATATATTAAGATGAATGTTATCAAAGTAATATCGTTCAATATTCGGCAGTAAAATTTCCTCCAGCAGATAGGGCTTTTCGTCTAAGCTAATAAGCACGATTCCCGTTTCACAAAAATAGATTCGTCCATTCCGGACATTCTTTTTACTAAGTGCAATTAGCGTGCCGGTTTGATAGAATATAGGGGAGATAATATCTTTCTCAAAGTTGGTGTATCGTCTTCCTACAATTATTTCATAAAAGCCCAAGACAGGAAATAATAAAAGAGCGAAGAGTGTGCCACTAAAAGCAGCAAGCTGAAACGGTTGATCTATGTCTAATAAAAGCAAAACAAAATACCCAAGTAAGCCGAATAAGAAACCTGCAAACGCGGAAAGAAAGACTTTTCCTTTCATAATATACCACCTCGCTTTGTTTTATTATACTATACCGCTGTCTTAAAGTAAATATTTTTCAAAATTGTGTCCTAATAGAACACGAATATATGGGTCCTAAGTTGACACAAGCAGAAAGTTTCATCCTGGGCGTCGGCGCAAAGATGACCCGCGGCAGCAAAAATAAAAGGCTTGACCCAATCGGTCAAGCCTGTTTTATTAGATTTGTAACATACCGAAGTAATTTACACCGATGTAAAAGAAGTGTTAGGATTCCTTTTTGACGTGCACATCCATCTGGGGGAAGGGGATAGCAATGCCGTTGGCATCGAAGTCGGCCTTAACCTTCTCTAAAATGTCAAAGTAAACAGTCCAGTAGTCCGCATTATTGACCCAGATTCGGGCGGTGTAAATCAAGGCGCTGTCACCGTGCTGGGAAAGACGGACAAAGGGTGCGGGGTCCTGTAGAGCCTTGGGGTGGGATGCAATAGCGGTGTTGATGATGTTTTTAACGGTTTCGTCGCTGCTGTCATAGGCAACACTGAAGGTAAGATCCACCCGACGCAGTGCTTCTACGGAGTAGTTTTTGATAGTGGAGTTGGTAAGAGCGCCGTTGGGGACGGTGATACGCTTGTTGTCCACGGTAAGCAGCTCGGTGTAGACCACGGAAATGCCCACAACCGTACCGGATTCGCCCTGCGCCTCAATGTAGTCGCCCACCTTAAAAGGCTTAAAGAAAAGAATCATCAAACCGCCTGCAAAGTTGCTCAATGAGCCTTGCAGAGCCAAGCCTATCGCAACACCGCAGGAGGCGAGAATGGTGATAAAGGAGGTAGCGGGCACGCCTAAAATCATGGCGACCGTGATAACCAGAATGACGTACAGAGCAATCTTGATAAAGCTTGTGAGGAAGGAACGCAGACTCACATCCAGCTTGTCTAGCTTGGGGGAGGTGCGCATCAGCTTTGCAATCCAGGAAGTCAGCTTCAGACCCACAGCGAAAATGAGAATTGCGCCTAAAAGTTTAATGCCAAAGGATGTTGCGAATTGCGTAATAATACTTAAAAATGCTTGCCAGCTCATAAGGTTACCTCCGTTAATTTTGAATGATTTTATTATATTTTTTACGGCAGAAAAAGTCAAGACAAGGTTAGCGTCTTGTTTTTATGATGCGGAGATGTTCACAATAGCAGGACCTGTTATCGTTTATGGAGTGGTTGCAAGTGTAATTTGTAGATTGCTTTAATGGATAACCTATAACAAAAGGCTTGACCCAATCGGCCAAGCCTTTTGTGTTAGATTATTCAAACAAATACCAATCATTTGGCGTAAATGCTTTTTCTACAGGCTCCTCCTCAACGGCGATGGAAATGGCATATCCTTCCTGCCCACTTAAGAAGCTGTCAAAGTTGGTTCGCATATACCAGAGTTCTGTACAGTGGGGATGTGCAGGCCATTCCTCACGGTTTACCTTGGTTCGGCGCACCTCAAGGTCTGAATAGCGGAACACCATACGCATTAAGCGGATGTTATTCCGGCTGTAAGCGTCCTCGGCTGCCTTTAATGCCTTTTCGTAGAGATCATAGATTGGCTCTTTGTCGAGGTTATCCATAAGCCAGGCACTGGCTTTGGAGATGGGTTCCTGCCCGTCCAGGGTAGCCTCTCCGATACGAATAATTTCTTTTACGTACGGCGCGCCTTTTCCAAATATCTTGGCAAACCGCTCCAGATTGTCTTCCATAGTAAGCTCGGTATCATAGGCAGTTCGTCCATAGGTGTAGAAATTAAAACCGTGATTCCAAATGTGGTAGCATTCCAGCTGCGTGCCCAGACCGTAGATTCCCTTTTCTACAAAACGCTTGCAAATTGCCTGCATTTCGTCTGCAATCGGTATCCACTTCTGTCTGTTCCCGTAGATTCCCATCAGATAGTCATAGTATACAACGGTTGCGCCGGCGTTTTTCCAGCTCAGTATGTTTTCTTCGTATTCGGTATCTGCCAGGCAACTGCCATCGGGTTTTCCCGCAGTTCGCAGCTTTTCGTGCCAGACGGCTTTGTTTACGACAACATTGGGAGACAGGGTGACACCATCACATTCGGTGATATCCAGATAGGAAATCCGATCGAGACGGATGCCGGGCTTTTTCTTCCAGACAAGTTCTTCAATGCGAGATACAAAGTAAGAGTAATTGGCGCTTTTGGAATGGGCTTTGCATTGCTCACAGCAGCATTGCTCGTGCTTTCCGTCGTAGGGCCAGAGGGAAATAATATCCACCTGGGGATTGGCTTCGGCCCACTTAATAATATTCTCGGCCATCTGGTGGATTAGCTCTTCGTTGCGCATACATAGGATTAGCTGACCGCTGTAGTCGCCGTCCTTTACCACGTGCCGTGTGCCGTCCTCCAGCAATTTGTAGTACTCCGGGTGGGTTTGGGCGTACTGCTCTTGGAAATAAGAATTTCCGTTATGGGGAAGCAGCATCGTTATGGCCTGGTGATGACCGACACTGAAGAGAATACCTCTTTTTTCTGCTTCTTTCAGCATTCCGTTTGCCTTATAGTCTTCGTACACGCCGGCCCAGGTCAAAATCCGATTGTATCGGTTTTTAGCCAGCCAACTGATGAACTGTTCGTTGAGGGCGTGATCCGCTTTTCCTACCCACAGTCCGTATTGTGCGATGGCTGTGCGGTATTCAACATCGGAAGACCCGTTTACATAACGGTCGGGGTTCAGTTGGATATTCGCCATTTGCGGCACAAGTTCACCTGCTGCGATGCCTTTTTTGCTATAAACAGCAAAGCTGCAGCCTAAATACCGCTCCAGAAGCTCATAAACCGCATAAAGTGTTCCCCGTTCCTGCTCCATCGGGTTTTTGCTGCTACCTGCCAACAGAAGCGTTTTTTCTGCAATATCGATGATAAAGCCTTCCGGGCCGGGAACCAGCGCTTCAAATTCTAATTGTGTCATTACAGCCGCCGAAGCAGGATTTCTTTCCGGCTCACCAATGAGAATCCGATTTTCGTACCGGTCGGAAATCTCCAGAGTTGCGCCACTGATTTTCTTAACGTATGCAATCAGTTCCTCTGCGGCAAAACGCTCTCTGGGAGTGGGGTGCTGGGGCAATACGATGCCACACGCCGGTTTTCCGCTTTTTACAATTTCCATACTTCCTCCTGGCAATCAATGGGCACTACGGATTCCCAGCGCCTGATAGAAAACACCGCCGGAAAGGGCGTATTCCTTAATTTGTTTTGCAAAATCCGTATTTGCGGGAAGGTCTCTCAGCTCTTCTCTGTCTTCAATGCCGTATTTGAACATAAAGTGCAGGATACTGTCGGTTTCCCGCTTGTGAACGGTCTTAAAAAGCTTCTGAAACTGCAGAATGTTGGAATCCGCTTTTAAAAACTGCTTCAGTGTTTCGTCCAGAAGCCAGGAGAAGCACATATAGTAGCTGTATTTATATTCCGGGAAATACTTTGCAAAGAAGTCTTCAGCCAACGCAAAGGACTCGTTGCAGGCCGCTAATGTCAAGGGCTCTCCCTTGGGGATATGTACATCCATCATCGGATCGCCCTTACAGATCCCTTTTTCGGGGATATCCACATAAGCGCCCTCCATACAAAAAACCAGACGGCCCAGCCGAAACAGGCGCATAGAAAAGTGATCGGCTAAAGTAGTAGCCCTTACCAGTCCTATGCTACCGCGCAAAATACGATTTCTCTGCACAGTGATGACAAAATCCTCTAATGTAGCAAGCAAAATCTCTTCCGGGATTCCTGCTGCGGCATATCGCTCTGACAATTCTTCACAGAAATACAGAAACATTACTAAGTTTTTTCCGTAAGCGGTTTTGTTCTCCGCCAGATCGTAGGAAGCAAAGGGAATGGGCATCAGGTCCGTCTGCTCGGCCAAAAGCTGTTCAAATTCCGGGTCAAATTCCTTGGGAAACGGGATTTTTGCATACCATTTCCGGGCAAGCGCCAATACTTCGTTATTCATAGCGTTCCTTTCTGCACATTCCTTGCTTTTGTTTTTTAATCTTTGATCATTCGCTCCAAAAGGGTGGTTGCTACGGGATTGGTCAGAATGCGGTTTTGCAGATCGATTTGGCAAATCCGAATCCAGCCGTTGCCGTGCTTACGCTCTGCCGCCGCAAATGTCTTGGACCAGATTCCGCTGGTAACTCCCTTAAGTTTGCTGTTGGGGTCATTAACACGTTTTTTGGTAGTCAGGATTCCCTCAAAGCCTTCTGCGTCAAACGACTCCTTTAAAATGGGAGAAATGAAGCCCTTTTCCTCGTCAAACCAATACCGGATATCGTGTTTCTGCAAGTCAGCGACCATAGGATGCTCGCTGTTTCTTGCCACAAAATGCAAGGGTCTTGTAGCGGGACGGGACACAGAAATTTCTGTGCCTGCGATTTTTGTAGTTCCCATAGGCAGGGTGAAGAAGAGGATCTTTGCGCCATCTTCCACCAGCTTCAAAATAGCTGCTTCCTGCGCATTGTACTGCTCCAAATCAAATACCAGAATTGTGGTATCCTGATCCGCGGCTGTAATGTCGAGTAAGGACAGCTCATATGCCTTGCAAAGCTTTTCTTCAAATGCCTTGGAAGCGCCCAGAGCGCAAACCTTACCCAGAGCGCTATTGCTTCTGGGGAATACGTCGAGATCCAGCTCATAATTGCTGAGCATTTCTCCGTCATCCCGGATCAGTGCGAGCTGAATTTTCAGCTGGCTTCTTTCCTTAACCGCGGGAAGCTCGATGGGCAGGTAGCCCTGGAATGCGCAATCACAGGCGGGGATTACCACAGCCTTCTTGGAGGCCAGCAGCAGGTTGTCTCCCAGATATACCTGATAATGGAGCTTGGCGTCGGTTATTTCCTCGTCCAGATCGTTACAGATCCGGGTCTCAATATTGATGGTTTCCTTTTCCCAGACCTTGAATCTGTCTGTGCGAAGGTCCACCATAACGGGCGCAGAGGCTTCTCTGTATTCCCAGAAAGCCTTCTTGGGAGTGCCTTCGAAATCCACCATAGCCTTCATCCAGCCGTTGGGATAGGCATCCACGAACAGGTGATATGCATAGCTGACCATTTTTGGGTCACGTCTGTATGCACGCACCATAAAGTTCATAGCCAGCGCCTGATAGGTTTGGCTTGCTTCCACCCACTGTGCGATGGTCTTGGGTGTATCAAAGAAATAATGATGCAAAAAGCCTGTCTGAGGCGCGGGATCTCCGGGAATGGTTATGGGTGACCAGGGGTCGTCGTCATTTTTGGGAAGCCATTCCTTGGGATAATACTTCTTCATAAGGGGCAGCGGGTCAAGGCCTTCCATACCGAATTCACCGCAGCCGTAGTTCCAGCCGCGCTTTACCGGCAACCAATATCCCTTGTGCAGCATACCCAAATCCACACCGTGTCCGTTGTACCAGCAGGTGTAGCAGTGGTAATCCGGCAGACCGTAAGGCACGGGGGGCTCGTAGTCACCGTCGATAGGCTTAATGACACGTTCGGGGTTTAATATGTGGATTACCCGATCGGCACATTCGAAGAATGCTTCCATATCAAGCCGCTCCAGACAGCGATGGGGCTTGTTTTGCGCGCACATAGACGGCTCGTTGATGTAAGTGGTCATAATGCAGCTGGGATGGCTTCTGATCAGATGTTCCATCTCTGCCACTTGCTTCAGTGCTTCGCCAAGGATGCTTGCGCGCATACATCCAAAAGCAGGAAAGTCTGTTTGCACCAAAAGGCCCAGCTTGTCACACATATCATAGACTTCCGGCTGAACGGGTCTTTGGGTAATACGCAGATAATTGATGTTTCCGACCTTAGCCAGCAGGTAGTCGTCAAGCAGACGGTCAAACTGTTTTAAGTACACCATTCTCTGCTCGCGACCCTGAGAGTTCACACCGCGGAACTTGATTTTTCTGCCGTTGAGATAGAACATACCCTTGGGATCGCAGTCGGCATCCATTCTGAAGAAACGCATACCAAACTGACCCTTCCGGGTGTCGACCACCTCTCCGGCTTCGTCCTTCAGCCGCAGCTGTACCTGATAGAGCCAGGGCTCTGTGGTATCCCAAAGTCTTGCGTTGGGAATGTCGATGGGGAACTTCAGGTAGTTCGTTCCTCTTTCCATAGGAAGAAGCCATCCCGGCAGGTTGGGGTCATATTGCCCCAGATCCGGGGTGTAAATCATATGCTCGAATACGGTCTCGGAGAAGTTCTGACCGTAAACGTTTACATCTAAGGTGACATTTCTCTTTGCGACCTTTGTGCCGTAGACTTCCACCCACAATTCTGCCTTCTCGGGGCTGATGGGTCGCACAAAAATATCGCTCAGGAACAGGTCGCTTCTGCCCTCCACGCAAACATCCTGCCAGATACCCATACCCGGGGGGCAGTGATGCCAACCCTTAAGCGGCTCGTCGTAGCCCAAACCGGTTTCGGCGTAGATCTTTTCGCCGGTATATACCTCGGTTCGGTAATCTTCACTGTTACCCATAGGGCTGAAATCGTTTTCCACGACCACAACACAGGTGTTCTTTCCCAAACGGGCCTGCTTGGTAAACTCAAACTCAAAGGGCGCAAAGAAGCCGGTGTGCTCTCCCACCAGAACGTCATTGATGTAGACGTGTGCTTTGTAGTCAACACCTTTAAAGCAGATCCACTGGGATAAGTGTGCCATATCCTCTTCGGTCAGCTCAAATTCGGTGCGGTAATAGGTGGTTGCTACACCGAGAGGCGCGCCGTAATGGGGGATTGTGACCCGTTCCCAGTCACCCTTTCCTTCCAGAACGTCCCGGAAATTCCGTGCATCCTCATCCGTTGCGATTCTCCAGTCAAAGGAGGTTAAATTCTGGTGGGTTCTTTTGGCTTCGAGAGCCGGAGCAAGATCCGCAAAAAACGGCATATAATGAGCCCGCTCCCGGGCGATTGCCGCATCCAGCTGCTCCTTGGTCAGTTCTTTATCTTGGTAAGTAAATACAGCGTCTTGGTCAACGCCGTTGACGTCTAAGTACATCTGCGGCAGCTCTGCCGGAGTCTCTTGATATAAAGCCTCTCTGGTGGCTTTGATGTCCATCGTGCCGATTTCTGCATATTTGTCCTTGTAGTTTTTTGATATTGCCATTGTTTACACCTCAATATTCTAAATGTTTTGTGCTTAAATTTAGAAAAATTTTAATGTTGGATGAGTGCGATTCAGATATGCGCTTTTTCCTAAAAATTTGCTTGTTAAAATGGGCTGCTATCAAGGTTAATTATAACACGAAGGGAATAATTGTCAATGCTAAAGTGCTGGAATTTCCCGGTTTTTTGTTGATTGTAAGTCTCGTCTTGCGCTTATCATTTTTTTGGGCTATAATAACGGCAAATGCGCAAAGGAATGACTGTATATGAATTACACCGCGATTATCATCGGCAATCTGTGCACCCTTTTTGCAATGGGCGCCAATGCCGTCAGTTCAACCAGAAAAACGGCAAAGGGAATGCTGTCTGTTCAGTGTATCAGTCAGCTGATTTATTGCTTGAGCGCCGTTGTGCTGCAAGGTTACAGCGCTGCGGTGCAAAATATCGTCAGCATTTTTCGCAATGTCGTGGCTATCCGAAATGTTAAGAGCAAAATCCTTACGTGGCTTTTGGTGGTCGCCGGTGTGGTGTTGGGCGTTGTGTTCAACAACCGGGGGCTGATGGGCCTGCTACCCGTGGCGGGAAATCTGCAGTACACCCTGGCAATCTTCTGGCTTAGAGATAAAGAGAGACTGCTGAAGCTGTCCTTTTTAATCAGCGGCATTTCCTTTTTGATTTATAACGTGGTGATTTATAATTTCGTGGGCATCATAGCGGATTCTGTGGTGGCGGTTACCACCGCCGCAGCCCTGCACAAAAGCATAAAAAAGAAGGCTTGACAGTGGAAAAAAGATTGAAAAGCCGGATGCATTGTGATATACTGGGGTCACAAAATCTACTTTAAGGAGACGGCGCATATGATGCATTCCGTTCTGATTATCGGTCAGTCCAATATGGCCGGCCGGGGGTTTCCCAGTGAGGTGACGCCCCTTCCCACCGATAGAATAAAGGTGCTGCGCAACGGACGCTGGAGAGCGTGGTATATTCCTGTCAATCCGGACAGGTCCTTTGCAGGTGTCAATCTTACCGAGAGCTTTGCGGACCTGTATACGAAAGAACACGATGTAGATATGGGCATCATTCCCTGCGCCGACGGCGGAACAAGCCTGGACCAGTGGCGTGTGGGCGGATTGCTCTTTGACCACGCCTGTTATATGGCGGAGCTTGCCTCCCGTACCTCTACCATTGCTGCCGTTCTCTGGCATCAGGGCGAGTCCGACTGCAGCCCTGAGCTGTATCCTAAGTACGAAGAAAAGCTGACGGTGATTTTGGATGCCTTCCGGAAACGTCTGAATCTTTATGATGTGCCGTTCCTCCTGGGTGGATTGGGAGACTATCTGCAGGACAATAAGAGTTCCGACGATTATAAAAATTATATCCACGTAAACGAGGCGCTGAAGCGGGTGGCGGAAAAGAGTCCTATGTCGGGCTTTGTTTCTGCTGAGGGCCTTGGCTGCAATCCGGATCATCTGCATTTTTCGTCTGTCGCTTTGCGGGAATTTGGCGAGCGGTATTACAGAGAATTTAAAAAGCTGGAAGACCCCAACAAGGTGTTCGTGGAAAAGAACACTGAAGACAATGCCATCCGGACGGAGATTGAGAACCTATAACAAAAAGGCTTGCCATTGGCAAGCCTTTTTTAAATGTACGCAAAAAATTCACAGATTGTTTTGAAATTTTACAATAATTAGCAGTAAGATGCCTGTGAAAGGGGTGCTTTTATGAAAGTTTTCAAAGTTTTAGTGCTTGTTTTGCTGGTCGCCGCCCTTGTGGGCTGCGCCAAGAAACCGGAAGAACCGGATACGGATAGCGTAAAAATTGCCTTAAGTGATGCAGGTATTCTGGTAGACGGCGCGCCTATCGGAAGCGCCGGTGCAGTCTATGCAGCAAAGGACATTGTCTACTATGAGGCGGGCAAGGACTTTACCTACGGTGAGGGGTCAGAGGAAGATGCCCACACCCTGGAGGAGGCGGCTGCCCATACCGTGGTGCATATTACCCAGCCCGGCACGTACAGCCTTTCCGGCAAGCTCTCCAAGGGTCAGATTGCCGTGGATTTAGGAGAGGATGCTGTGGAAGATCCGAAAGCGGTGGTTACGCTGGTTTTGAACGGCGTTGACATCTCCTGCGATGTAGCGCCCGCAGTTATTTTCTATAGTGTTTATGAATGCGGCGATAAGGAAACGGCCACCAAGGATGTGGATACCTCTGCTGCCGGCGCCAATGTCATCATTGCCGATGGCAGCGAAAATACCATCAGCGGTGCTTATGTGGCACGGATTTACAAGCCGGACAGCGTGGAGCTGAATGAAGCCGGTACGGAGGTTGCGGACGCAAAAAAGCTCCATAAATATGACGGCGCGTTCTACTCGAAAATGTCAATGAATATCGGCGGCGGAAAAGAGGGTAGCGGCATATTGAACATCAACGCCAAAAATGAGGGTCTGGACAGCGAGCTGCACCTGACTGTCAATGGCGGCGTGGTCAACATCCGCTCCGGCAATGACGGAATCAACACCAATGAAGACGGTGTTTCCGTTACCACAATCAACGGCGGCAAGGTAGATATCAAGGTCACCGGCGAAACCGGCGAGGGTGACGGTATCGATTCCAACGGCTGGTTGGTTGTTAACGGCGGCACAGTGGTGGCGGCAGCCTGTTCTGACAGCGCCGATGCGGGCATCGATTCGGATATGGGCATTCATATTAACGGCGGTACGGTGATTGCTGCCGGCAGTATGCTTAACCGCATTGAAGACGGTGGGCAGACCTATGCAGTGTTCAGCTTCGCGCAGAAGCAAAAGGGGGACGAGACGGTTTGCCTCAAGGATGCAGATGGAAAGGTGCTACTAAAGCATACACCGGAAAACGCCTACGCAATTTTAATTTTCAGCAGTCCCGATTTAAAGGAGGGAAGCTATACCCTCTGGAGCAATGCGCAGCAACTGGCCGGACAGAACGGAGCGGTCGGTCGCCCGGGTATGCCCGATATGGAGCAGATGCTGCCGGAAGGTGAGGGGGACAGGCAGCAGCCGGAGGGTATGACACCCCCGGAGGGCAGCTTCCAGCCGGAGGGTATGGCACCCCCGGAGGGTGATTTCTCACCGGAGGGACAGCCGCCCCAAAGACCGGAAAGACCCCAGGGTGGATTTGCGCCCGACGGAAATGAAGGCGGCGCAGCGGAGCTTACGCCGGAATTCCGGATTTTCCAGGGAGGAAATCAGTTTGACGGCATATCTCCGCTGAGCTGACAGGCGCAGGACTGTTATAAAAGAAAAACCCCGCACATCCGTTTTTTTACAGTCTTGCTTTTACAGCGGCAATGTGGGCGGGAGTCGTGCCGCAGCAGCCGCCTAAGATACTTGCGCCCGTGGCGGCGCAGTCTGCCACGATTCCGGCAAACTCCTCCGGCGCCATAGGATAGCAGGGGATTCCGCCCTCTCCAATCACCGGTGTGCCGGCGTTGGGCTTGCAGACCAGCGGACCTTTCACGAATCTTCGCAAACGACTCACAAGACCGGCGGTCATACAGTCTGCCGCCACACAGTTAAAGCCTACCGCACAGGCGCCTGCCTCCTCCAATTCCCGCAAAACCGGCGCGGCATCCGCACCTGAGAACAGGCTGCCGTCAGACTGCATAGTGAAGGTGTAAAGGGCGGCGGTAGCGCCCTCCAGTTCTGCGGCGGTAAAGATCGCCTCCGCCTCTTGGGGATACATCAGCGTCTCTGCTGCCAAAAGGTCAGCGCCGCCGGCCAAAAGTCCGCCAATCTGTACCCGGTAATTTTCCACCAGCAAATCGAAGTTTGCCGGGTCAAAGCTGTCACAGTAAGCGGCCAGTGTGGTCAGATTGCCCGCTACCAGTACGTCCGGCGCGGCAGACCGGGTCAGCGCCACCAGATGGGCGTTGATTGCTTCCGCCTGCTTGTGAAGATTCACCCGCTTTAGCGCAATGGGCTGGGCCTGGAAGGTGGGGGCATAGAGAATGTTGCTGCCTGCCTGGGCATAGCTGCGCTGCAGCGCCACAAGGGCATCGGGATTTGCCAGAATCCACTCCTCGGTGCAGCATCCCCGGGGCATACCGGCTTTTTGCAGGTTCGAGCCTGTGGCGCCGTCCAAAAGTACGGTCTTTTGAAAATAGGCCTGTAGCTGCGCTTTGGTCAGCATCGCATCACTTCCTTTTTATCCATTATAGCCTATGCCACGAAAAAAGCAACATAGATTGACGAAGTTGGGGAAATCTGTTAAAATAAAGAAACTTTCACACAAGGAGTTGCAAGCTATGAAAAAATCCGTTTTAAGAGAGTACGCAAGACTGATTGTCCGCTGCGGCGTGAATGTGCAGAAGGGGCAGGAGGTTTTGATTTATGCCGAGCTGGACCAGCCGGAGTTTGTAAAAATGGTGGTGGAGGAGGCCTATAAGGCAAAGGCCAAAAAGGTCACCGTGGAATGGGACTACCAGCCTTTGTCCAAGCTCCACGTGCGCTATCAGTCCGTAAAAACGCTGGGCGCTGTGACCGAGTACCAGAAGGCCCGTCAGCAGCACTACTGTGACACCCTGCCTGCCCGGATTCACCTGATTTCCGAAGACCCCGATGGCTTAAAGGGTATGAATATGGAGAAAATGGCAAAGGCACGGAAGCTCAGCTACCCCATTTTGAAGCCCTATGTAGATATGCGGGAGGGCAGACAGCAGTGGTGTATCGCCGCAGTGCCCGGAGAGGCCTGGGCAAAGAAGGTGTTCCCCGGCCTGCGCGCTTCTGTGGCGATTGAGAAGCTGTGGGAGGCAATCCTGTTTACCTCCCGGGTCACAGACGACCCCATCGGGGAGTGGGAAAAGCACAATAAGAATCTCCACGACCGCTGCGAATACTTGAACTCCCTGGGTATCGATAAGCTGCATTTTACCGCTGACAACGGCACGGACCTGACTGTGGGAATGATTCCCGAGGCGGTGTTCTGCGGCGGTGGAGAGACCAGCCGGCAGGGTGTGTATTTTAACCCCAACATTCCCACCGAAGAATGCTTCATTTCTCCCAAACGGGGTGAGGCAGAGGGTATTGTCTATTCTACAAAGCCCCTTTCTTATCAGGGTCAGCTCATTGACAATTTCTCCATTCGCTTTGAAAAGGGTAAGGCAGTGGAGGCAAAGGCAGAGGTGGGTGAGCAGCTGCTGAATACTATGATTACGATGGACGAGGGCGCAGCCTACTTAGGTGAGTGCGCCTTGGTGCCGGTAAGCAGTCCCATTGCTGAAAGCGGTGTGCTGTTCTACAACACCCTCTTTGACGAGAATGCCGCCTGCCATCTGGCGCTGGGTATGGGCTATGCTGATACCATCCGTGACCACCACAATAAAACCCTGGACGAATGTCGGGCGCTGGGCATCAACGATTCTATGATTCACGAGGACTTTATGATCGGCTGCGCTACGATGAATATCGACGCCATCACCCGTGACGGCAGGACCGTTCCCATCTTCCGCGAGGGTAATTGGGCTTTTTAATGAAAAAATAGAAAAAAATCAAAAAAATGCTTGCAATATGGTTTCGATTGTGTTATGATATGCGGGCGATTAAGAATTGCTAGGGTAATTACGCCCTTTTAGCTTATCAGAAAGAGGTGAACAACATGAAGGAAGGTATCCATCCCAACTACGAACAGACGACGATTCGTTGTGCTTGTGGCAACGTCTTTACGACCGGCTCCACTAAGAAGGACATCAAGGTTGAAATCTGCTCCAAGTGCCACCCTTTCTATACCGGCAAGCAGAAGCTGGTTGACACCGGTGGACGTGTTGACCGTTTCAACAAGAGATTTGGTCTGAAGTAAGATGTAAGTCCGTACTGCGTAACGTGGTACGGACTTTTTCTTATTATTTCGAAGAATTTTGTTGTGTGGCGGCGGTATAATGTGTTATACTATAGGATAAGGTAGGTGAGGCCGATGTTGGAGAATTTTGAAGAAAAGGTTGCAGAGCGGGCGGTGCTGGTAGGCTTGAATGCCGACGTATTCACCCGTCAGCAGACGGCAACGGAAGAAACCTTAGAGGAGCTGGAGGCCTTGCTGGAGACCGCCGGCGGCTTCTGCACGGGCAAAATTCTCCAAAATCGTCACGCACCCGATGCCCACAGCTTTATCGGCGAGGGCAAGGCCCAGGAAGTGAAAATGCTTGCAGAGTTCACCGAAGCCACAATGGTGGTGTTCGACAATGAGCTGTCTCCCGGTCACATTCGGGCGCTGGAGGAGATTTTAGGCGTTACGGTATTAGACCGCAGCGCGCTGATTCTGGACATTTTCGCCCAGCGGGCAAAGACCCGGGAGGGTCGGCTGCAGGTGGAGCTTGCCCAGTATAAGTATCTGCTGCCCCGCCTGTCCGGTATGGGCAAGAGCCTGTCCCGTCAGGGTGGCGGCATCGGCACCCGTGGCCCGGGTGAGACCAAGCTGGAATCCGATAAGCGGCATATCCGGGAGCGCATTGCCCGGCTGCACTCTGAACTGGAGCAGGTGCGGCAGGTGCGGGGTGTGCAGCGGGAGCGGCGGCAGAAGAATTCCGTGCCGGTGGTGGCAATCGTTGGCTATACCAACGCAGGCAAATCCACCCTGTTAAACCGTCTGACCGACGCGGGAATCCCCGCCAACAACCGGCTGTTCGACACACTGGATACCACTTCCCGTCAGGTGACGGTTTCCGATAACTTAGACGTAATTCTGTCCGATACAGTAGGCTTTATCGCCAAGCTGCCCCACCACCTGGTGGACGCCTTCCGCGCCACCCTGGAGGAGCTGGAATATGCGGATTTGCTGCTCCACGTCATCGACTCTGCCGACCCCAACCGGCAGGAGCATATTGAAGTAGTGGAGAGCCTGATTGCCAAGCTGGCAAAGCCCGGCACAAAGGTGCTGCAGTGCTACAACAAGGCGGATCTGGTCAGCCCTGAGGACATTCCCGTGGGGCAGGACGTAGTGAAAATCTCCGCAAAGCAGGGCTACGGTATGGACGCGCTGCTGAGCGCCATTGAAAAAGCCCTGGACCAGGGACGGCATCACATTCTGGTAACACTGCCTTATTCTATGGGCGGTATGGTGGAGACCCTCCACTCCGGCGCACAGGTGCTGGGTGTGGATTACACCCCGGAGGGCATCGCGGTGGATACCGTCGTAGACCCCATTTTGTACGGTCGGCTGAAGGACTATATCACAAAGGAGTTTTAAGACTTGGACGAATATCTGGTACCCACCGGCTATGGTGAGGACGAGTTTACGGAAAAAAAGTCAAGATTTATCGGCAGAATCTGGCCGGTAGAATCCGAGGCAGAAGCCTTGGAGAAAATTGCCCAGATGGAGAAGGCGCACTATAACGCCGCCCACAATTGCTGGGCGTACATCATCAAGGACGGCCCAACCCGTTTCTCTGACAACGGCGAGCCCGGCGGCACTGCCGGACTGCCTATGGTGCAGGTGCTGCAAAAGGAGCAGCTTTACAATGTGGTGTGCATAGCCACCCGCTACTTTGGCGGCATTTTGCTGGGTGCGGGCGGACTTGTCCGCGCCTATACCAAGACGGCGAAAATCGCCGTGGATGCGGCTGGCAAGTCTATCAAGCGGGTTTGGAGTGTGCTGTACATACCCTGTCCCTACACCTTTTACGAGCGGGTGAAGCTGGAGACGGAGGCTTTTGGCGGCATTATCCGCGACACACAGTTTGGCGCAGAGGTGGAGCTGGAGATTCTGGTTGCCCAGCCGGTTGCGCAGAAATTTTTGGATAAAATTCTCGATATGACTGCCGGAACGGTGGAAGGTATGGAAACCGGGCAGGAGTATCGGGCATTTCCCATAGAGGAGTGAAGTATATGACCTTGCGGCAGGAACTGGAAGCGCTGGAGCATACCCAACTGGATAAACGGGCGGCATTTTCCGACGAGACCAGGGGAAGACTGCACCCGGAGGAGCCCAGAACCGAGGACGTGCGAACGGCCTATCAGCGGGACACGGATAAAATTGTCCACAGCAAGGCGTTTCGCCGCCTGATGCACAAGACCCAGGTGTTTTTGCAGCCGGAGGGCGACCATTACCGCACCCGTATGACCCACACGCTGGAGGTGGCGCGGATTGCCCGTACCATTGCCAAGGCCTTGAATCTCAACGAGGATTTGGCGGAAGCAGCGGCGATGGGGCACGATTTGGGCCATACCCCTTTCGGCCACGCCGGCGAGGTAGCCCTGTCCGAGGCGATGGGTGAGCCCTTCTGCCACAACGAGCAGAGCCTGCGGGTGGTGGACATTCTGGAAAACGGGGGAGAGGGCTTAAACCTCACCTACGAGGTGCGAATGGGCATTTTAGGTCACACAGGCCCCTTTATTCCCGAAACGATGGAGGGGCAGATTGTCCGCTGGGCAGACCGTATGGCCTACGTAAACCACGACATTGACGATGCTGTCCGCGCCGGTATTCTATGCAATGGCGATATTCCCAAATTCGTTATGAAAACCCTGGGCTCGACCCATTCCGGCAGAATTAACACACTGGTGTGTGATATGATTACTACCTCCCGGGAGGCGGGCGAGATTACCCTGTCGCCCCAGGTGGAAAAGGCGCTGCAGCAGCTGCGGGAGTTTATGTTTGAGCGGGTCTACCGCAACCCTGTTGCCAAGGGGGAGGAGACCAAGGCGCGGGAAATGCTCAAGCGGCTGTATGAGTACTATTTTACCCACCCGGAGGCGCTGCCGGAGGATTTCCAGCCCCAGATGTCACTGGAGGGTATGGAGCGCACGGTGTGCGACTACATTGCCGGTATGACCGACAATTACGCGGTGGACACCTATACCCGACTTTTCATTCCTTCGGGGTGGAATATTCGGGGATAATGTGATATAATTGTAAAATTACAGGAAAGGAGAGGTGAATATGGCATTTCCCCCGTCATTTATCGATGAACTGGTTGCCCGCAATCCCATTGAGGATGTGGTAGGGCAGTACGTGACGCTGAAGCGCTCCGGTGCCAATATGTTTGG
>JAZTWB010000010.1:0-32135 GCA_045635645.1 Faecousia sp.
CTCTGTGGAGGAAAGCCGTCCGGTGGCGGTCACAAGATTCTGGAACGTGGTGTGAATCCGAGCATCGGCACCGATTGCCTTCATTAGTCCCTCTGCATAGGTGGAATTGAGCTTGGTGAGCATCCGGTAGTCCATAATCGCAGGAATAATTGGATGCTTATCTTTCAGCTTTTCCAAGACCTCTGCATTGGTGGAATAACCGGTCTTTGTCTTTTTTACGGGAGGCAGTCCCAATTTTTCAAACAGGAGTTCTCCCAGCTGTTTTGTGGAATTGATGTTAAACGGGCCACCCGAGTAGGAGAAAATCAGGCTCTCGCAGTCTGCAATTCTCTGGGTCAGCATTTGCCCAAACTGGCGAAGCTGGTTGCTGTCAATGGCGACACCCGCCCGCTCCATACGGTAAAGCACCGGGCAAAGGGGCAGCTCGATATCATAGTACAGCCTGTCGAGCCCATGCTTTTGCAGTTCCTCCTCCAGAACTGCACGCAAATGCCACACGGCCTCCGCACAAGCGCCGGCATCGTTATCGTCCACGGAAATCCCCAAATAATTGGTCGCTAATTTCGACACGGAATAATCCGAGGACGAGGGATTCAAATCATAGGCAGCAAGCGCAGTATCAAAAGCAAATTCACCATAAGCAAGACCCATTGCGTCCAGCGCGTGCATCGTAGACTTCATATCGTGGCAGATATGTTTGCCCTTGGGAAGCTGCAGACCCATTTGCGCCTCCAGCGGTGTCAAAACACTGACACCCTCAGCACAGGCAATGCCCAGTGTGCCGTCGGCAGCTAAATAGATTGCGCAATCCGTATCCCCGCAGGGAACTGCGTCCATTTGCGGCAGTCTGTCAATATTCCGTTGGGGTGTAGCTTCCGGCAGACCCGCACCACGCAGACCGTATTTGTCAATGAGTTTCACAAACTCCAGCTTCTGGAAAAGAGCATACAGCTCAGGCTTGTTATAAGGCTGCACAATGGCGTCCTTCGGCTCAAAATCGATAGGCGCATTACAGCGAATGGTGGCCAAATCATAGGATAGATAGGCGCTGTCTTTGGCTGTTTCCAGCTTTTCCCGCAGCTTGGGGCGGATAGACTCATCACCTAAATTGGCATAAACCCCGTCGAGCGAGCCAAATTTCAGTAACAGCTCCGTCGCCGTCTTGGGACCTACACCGGCAACGCCCGGTATATTATCCGAGGAATCGCCCATAAGGGATTTTAAGTCTACCATTTTTGCAGGCGCAAAGCCGTACTCTTCCACAAACTTTTCCCTGTCGTACAGGGTTGTGGTGGTCTGCCCCGGCTTGGAAATCACCAATTTTACGTGAACATTTTCATCAATCAGCTGCAGGCTGTCCCGGTCTCCGGTGGCAATTACACATTCCCAGCCGTTGTTGCTGCAAATACGTCCCACCGTTCCGATTACATCGTCGGCCTCCCAGCCCTGGCACTCGTAAATGGGAATATTCATTGCCCGCAGCACCTGCTTCATCACAGGCATCTGCTGGGCAAGCTCCTCCGGCATACCGTGGCGAGTGGCTTTGTAGCCATCGTACATTTCGTGGCGGAAGGTCGGTCCGTGCAAGTCAAAGGCAACGCACACCGCTTCCGGCTGCTCCTCCCGCTCCATACGCTCCAAAATGTTCAAGAAGCCAAAAATGGCGTGGGTGTAAAGCCCCTCCCTGGTGGTAAGGGGCTTTACTCCGAAAAATGCTCTGTTGATAACACTGTTTCCGTCCAGTATCAGAAGCTTCATACTTTTCTCCACTTTGTGCCCTGGGGTGTATCGATAATCTCAATTCCCCGTGCTTTCAGCTCGTCACGAATCCGGTCAGCCTCTGCAAAGTTCTTTTCCTTTTTCGCCTGGGTGCGGGCGGCAACCAGTGCGTCAATCTCCGGATCAGCAGACTCTGCAGCTTCTGCCGCCTGCTGTTTCTTCAGCTTTTCAGCCGCATTAACAAGGTCAAGGCTCAGCACACGGTCAAAGTCGGCAATAGCAGCAAGCTTTGTCGCGTCGGTGGTTTTGGCTTTCAGTACGTCGTAAAGGGCGGTAATCGCCAGGGAAGTATTCAGGTCACCGTTTAATGCGCCGGTAAACCGCTCGGTAAGCTGCTGCAGGGCAGTTTCGTCCACGTCATTGCCGGGCTGCAGGGTGGCAATCTTCGATATCAGCTTATCGTATGCCACAACAGCGTTATCCAGATTCTCCCAGGAGAATACAAGGTTTCTGCGGTAGTGGCTCTGGAGGCAGAACAGGCGGTATGCCATAGGGTTATACCCCTTCTGCTCCAGCAGGCTAACTGTCAGGAATTCACCCTTGGACTTACTCATTTTACCGGTGTCTGTATTCAGGTGATGCACGTGGAACCAGTAATTGCACCACTTGTGTCCCAGATAGCTTTCAGACTGGGCAATCTCATTGGTGTGATGGGGGAAGGCGTTGTCGATTCCGCCTGCGTGGATATCAATATCTTCACCCAAATGCTTCATAGAAATGCAGGAGCACTCAATGTGCCAGCCGGGATAACCCACGCCCCAGGGAGAATCCCACTTCAGCGCCTGGTCCTCGAACTTGGACTTGGTAAACCACAGAACAAAGTCATTTCTGTTGCGTTTGTTGGCATCTTCCTCAACGCCCTCTCGGACACCCACATTCAAATCTTCTTCATCGTGGTCATTGAAAACATAGTATTTTTCCAGTGTTGCTGTGTCAAAGTACACATTGCCACCGGCAAAATACGCATTCCCCTTCTCCAGCAGGGTCTGCACCATATGGATATACTCGTCGATACAGTTTGTAGCCGGCTCAACCACATCGGGCTTTTTAATATTCAGCTTGTCGCAGTCGGCAAAGAATGCGTCGGTATAGTACTGGGCAATCTCCATAACGGATTTATTTTCCCGCTTGGCGCCCTTGAGCATCTTATCTTCGCCGGTATCAGCATCGGAGGCCAGATGGCCCACGTCTGTAATATTCATAACCCTCTTAACATTATAGCCTAAATAGCGCAGAGATTTCTCCAGCACGTCCTCCATAATGTAGGTGCGCAGATTGCCGATATGGGCAAAATGATACACCGTAGGACCACAGGTGTACATCTTCACCACGTCGGGAGAATTGGGTACAAACAGTTCCTTCTTATGGGACGCAGAATTATACAAATACATAGTTTTTTCCTCCAAATCTTATAAAAAATGCCTCTTATGCCCTCAGCACAAGAGGCGGGTCAGACAACTCGCGGTTCCACTCTTATTTATCACTTTTCATCTGATCGCTCCCGGACGCACTTTCCCGGCGCCGACACCGCCCGGGCTTACAGCCGACGACCCGGACTCTCTGACGGATTGGCGCAGGTACTCTTTCCGTTCACAGCGATATTTACTTGCTGATATTCTATCATTTCGGCTATGATTTTGTCAAGAAATTCCGCAGAATATCATTGCCCAAATTGGGGAATTATGGTATAGTATAATAAGTAAATTGAAATTTATCCCCCGGAGGACGGAATATGAAAAAGATTATCTGTTTATTTCTGATTCTGTGTCTGCTCTTTACCGCTGCCGGTTGCCGCAAAAAGGTGGAACCGCCCTACACGGAAACTCAGGACAACAATACCACTGAAGACACCTCCAACCAGATTCAGCAAATCATTGACACCGACACCAGTTTGGTTGCTGTCTCCGTACCCACAGTCACAGAGGATACCGCCGCAAGTGACGGTACTGTTGTATTCCAGTACACCTATCCCTCTATGTCTCTGGTTTTGGACAAGCCGGAAGTTGCGGACAAGATTATTATCAATTTCCTGAACCGGGTTGACACCACAGCGCAACCCGCAGCCGACACAGCGGATATGGCAAAAAGCGCTTATAACGGCGATAAGAATTTTGTGCCTTATCTGTATCACATCACCTACAGCCCTATGCGAATCGACCACAAGGTTTTAAGTCTGTTCGGTAATAACGTGGTCTTCAGCGGCGGCGGACATCCGGAGCGCACCTGTGTGTCTGCAAGCTACGATTTGCTTACCGGTGATGTACTGACCCTTGCCAGCATTATGAGCAAGGAGGCCAAGAGCGATGACTTCTGCCAGCTGGTACTCAGCGGATTATCAGAAATTGCGGAGGGTAACTACCTTTACAAAGGCTATGCAGAAACAGTAAAACAGCGATTCAAAACCGATGCCAGTCAGGACGAAGCGTGGTATTTCACACAAACAGGTCTTTGCTTCTACTTTGCGCCCTATGAAATCGCGCCCTACGCCTCCGGTGTAATTTCCGTGGAAATTCCTTATGAAAAGCTGAGAAACCTTCTCCACGAGTCCTATCTCCCTCTTGCCCGCAATGCTCCCACAGGCACCCACAAGGTACAGTCCTTTGACCAGGTGAAGCTGGAGGATTTCTCCCACATTGCGGAAATTGTTGCCAACAAAGAAGGCAAAATGTATATAATTTCTGCTGACAGCAACATTCAGGATGTGCGTATCCTCTTCAATGACAAAGCAAGCAATTACACCGTATTTGCTGCCTACAATCTCTCACCGGGAGACGGCATTATGGTACAGGCTGATCAGTCGCAGCTAAGCAGTATGCGTCTTTCTTACAAAACCGGCAGCGAAACCGTCACCGCTCCACTTGCAGGATAAAATCAATCCCCCGACTTGCCGTCGGGGGATTTTCATATTACAGACCCATAATTTCCTTGCGGTAACGGGCAATACCCAAGCCAAGCAGCTCCACAGCGCGCTTTAAATCCTTTTCCTGCAATACATAGGCAATCCGGATTTCATTTACACCGCTGCCTTCTGTGGCATAGAAGGGTGCGCCGGGGGCGAACATAACAGTATCGCCATTGTCCTCAAATTCCGTCAGCAGCCATTGCTGGAATTTATCGGCATCGTCCACAGGCAGACGCGCCATCACATAGAAAGCGCCCATCGGCTCTTTCACAAGAACGCCGGGGATTTGCTGGAGTCCGGCGATGCAGACGTCTCTGCGATGTTTGTACTCCTTGACAGACTGGGCAATGTAGCTGTCATCCACGCTGTAAAGAGCCGCCGCGCCAAGCTGGTCGAGGGTGGCAACAGAAAGACGGGACTGGCAGAACTTCATCAGCGCATTCTGCAGCTGCTTGTTCTTGGTAATCACGCAACCGATTCTTGCACCGCAGGTAGAAAACCGCTTGGAGACCGAATCAATGATAATCAAATTATCGGCAATATCGTCAAATCTGCCCATACAGGGGATTTTGCCGCTGTCATCGTAGAAGAATTCCCGATACACCTCATCGCTGATGATGAACAAATCGTTCTCTTTGGCGATATCGGCAATCAGACGCATTTCCTCCTCGTCCAGAACCACACCGGTGGGATTGCCGGGGTTTGTCAGCAAAATCGCGCGGGTGCTGGGAGTAATAAGCTTTTCAATCCGCGACCGGTCGGCATAACGGTAGCCCTCCTCCGGAGTGGTGGTAAGCGGGCAAATCTCGCCACCTGCAGCATTGACAAAAGTACCGTAATTAGGATAATACGGCTCGGGCACAATCACCTGAGAATGATTATCCAGAATGCTCAGACAGGTATACAGCAATGCCTCACTGCCGCCGGTAGTGACAAATATATCGTCGGCCTCGTAAGAAATGCCCAGCTTGGCATAATAACCCCGAATTGCCTCAATCAGCTCCGGAATTCCGGGAGAGGGCGCGTAGGCCAGTGTTTTCTGGTCAAACTGCTGTGTAGCCTTAAAAAAAGCCTCCGGTGTGGGCAGGTCCGGCTGGCCGATATTCAAATGATAAACTTTCTTACCCTCACTTTTTGCCTTCACCGCAAAGGGGTGAAACTTTCGCATAGGGGAAAGCTGGCAACGGTTTGCCTTGTCTGATATTTTCATATGTTCTCCCTCTTCTCCTAAATTCTTTGGTAAGCCGGGCAAGCTCCGGACTCAAATAAATCAAAATAATCAAATTCGGTATTGCCATCAATCCATTGGCCGTCTCCGACAGCGACCATACCGTCTCTGTGCGCAAAACCGCGCCCAAAACTACGGAAAACGCCTGAAAAACCGCAAAACGCTTCCACACCTTTTCTCCAAAGAGAAATTGCGCGCATCTTGCCCCGTAGAGCCCCCAGCCGATGATTGTAGCAAAGGCAAAGCAACACAGCGCCAAGGCAAGGGGTATATTCACCCACGGACCATAGATACGGGAAAATGCATCTGTTGTGATGAGAATTCCCCCGTCTTTGCCGTAAGGAATTTCGATTCCGCTGCAGAGAATCACCAAAGCAGTCATTGTACAAATTATGATGGTATCCAGAAATACCTCGATGATTCCCATCAAGCCCTGCGCAACAGGGTGGTCAACCCGGGCAGCGCCGTGGGCCATTGCTGCAGTTCCCATACCCGCTTCATTGGTAAAAACACCTCTGGATGCACCCACTCTTACTGCTTGAAACATAGAGCCAAGCACGCCGCCGGTGACGGCTTCAGGGCAAAATGCGCCGCGGATAATAGCAGAAAATGCACCGGGTATGGCAGATGCCCGCGCAAACAGTACACCGCCGCACAGAACAAGATAAAAAACCGATGCAAAGGGTACAAGGAATGCCGCTGCACTGCCAATGCGCTTTGCACCGCCCAGCAGCACCGAAACGCTCAAAATTCCAAGAATAATCCCAATCAGCAAATTTACGGCAGGCACTTCCCTGCCCCCAAGGGTTTTGACTGCGCTGTTGATGCCGCCAAGGACAGCATTGACCTGTGTGGCAGAGCCAACACCAAATGCCGCAACCACGCCAAAAAAGCAGTAAATTCCTGCCAGAGGCTGCCACCTTCTGCCCATACCCTGCCGCACCATATACATCGGACCGCCGGCAAATTCTCCGTTTGCGTCCTGAATCCTGTAGCGTACCGCAAGGGTTGCTTCTGCAAACTTGGTTGCCATTCCCAAGACGGCGCATACCCACATCCAGAATACCGCACCCGGTCCGCCGATGGCAATCGCACCGGCAACGCCGGCAAGATTTCCCGTTCCCACCGTTGCCGCAAGAGCAGTACACAGCGCACGGTACGGGGATATGCCGCCGGAGTTATCCTTTTTGAAAAGGGGTGCAAAGAATCCCCGAACAGCCGCGGGAAACAGCCTAAACTGCGCCCAGCCGGTGCGGATACTCAGCAAGGTTCCCACCGAGAGAATTAAAATAAGGGCGGGAAAACCCCATACAAATTGATTGACTGCGTTGAGTATTTGTGTCATTATACCCTCCCATAATACCACTTTTTATATACATTTGCAAGAACAATAATTTAAGAAAAGCAGCCTCCATTGCTGGAAGCTGCTTTTGTATAGCCGTATTCTATTCCCAGGTTTCCCAAATTTCAGGACAGTAGCCTACCGTTACCTGCTTACCATTGCGCACAATCGGGGTGCGCATCAGCGCCGGATCATCAAAAATCTTATCCTCTTTGGCGCGAACATCGTCCATATACTTCATCAGTGTGATTTCCGGGCTTTTTCCGTCCCAGTCAATTAAATTATCCACACCGCCGACGCCCCGCAAAACCGCATCAAATTCCTTGCCGGAGAGTCCGTAGCGAATCAGGTCCACCATTTGGTACTTGATTCGACGTTCCTTAAAATAGCGTTCTGCTTTCTTGGTGTCAAAGCACTTATTTTTTCCGAATATCTGAATGTTCAATATGTCACCTCCATAAGGCACAGTCCGCACGCCGGTACCAGTGCGCCGGCAGATGCCCTGTCAGCGCCAAACAGCTGATTTATGCTATCCGCCGTGCGCTCTCCCCTGCCCACCTCCAGCAGTGTTCCAACCATAATGCGGACCATATGATGAAGAAATCCGTTACCGGTAACCGTAAACCGGATTTCCTCGCCACTGCGCTGAATGTCAAAGCTTTGAATGTAACGGTATGTGGATTTTTTCATATGCTTATTGGCGCAGAAGGCGGAAAAATCGTGCTCACCCAGAAAGTGCGCTGCGCCAAGCCGCATAGCGTCCAAATCCAACACACTGGGGTCAATATGGACAAACTTTCTCTCAAATACACAAGGCTTTTCGCTGTTCCACAGTCGGTAAGTATAGGTTTTTGTTTTGGCATTCAGCCGGGCGTGGAAGCGTGGGGACACGTTCTTACAAGAATATATGCCGATGTCCTCCGGTAAATAACGCCGCAACTGCGCAAGAAGCTCGTCGCAAGGCATTGCGCTTTCACAGTGGAAGCTTACCACCTGTCCCTTGGCGTGGGTGCCTGCATCGGTACGGCCGCTGGCAGACACCTCAATGGGCTCCTGCAGAATCCTGCTCAGCGTCTGCTCCAGCTTTGATTGTATGGTGTTATCTGTGTTAGACAGCCTTTGCCAGCCACGGTATCTTGTACCCTCGTAGCAAATATCAAGCCGCAGATTTCGCATATTCCTCCAGTTCCTCTCTGGCTTCCCGTTCCGTGTCTGCGGAAAACAGGAATTTCCCTTCAAAATCATATACCTGAACGTGACCGCGTACATAACAAATGGAATACATAAGCCATACCTCC
The DNA here is from genome assembly GCA_045635645.1 of Faecousia sp. GTDB lineage: Bacteria > Bacillota > Clostridia > Oscillospirales > Oscillospiraceae > Faecousia. The sequence goes on from JAZTWB010000010.1 coordinate 8,550, forward strand.
TTGGTTTTTACGGCTTAAGTATAACCATCAATCAGTACGATAAAACGGACTTATCCAATCACTTCGTAGCCCGCATCGGTAATCGCATTTTTCAGTGCCTGCATATCGGCATTTCCTGTGACCGTAACCGTCTTATCCTGCAGGTCAACCACAGCATCCTGAACACCGGCAACAGCCTTGCACACAGATTCCACCCTTGCTTTGCAGTGACTGCACATCATTCCATCAACCTTTATCACTGTTTCCATTTTAACTTCCTCCTGAATTGAAATTGTGCTCTTAAACAGCCGCAGCCGCAGTGCATTAGACACCACAAACACCGAGCTCATACTCATTGCCGCTGCACCCAGCATTGGGCTCAGCTGAAGCCCCAAAGCAGGATACAGCACACCGGCGGCGATGGGGATTCCCAGACAATTATAAAAAAATGCCCAGAAAAGATTCTGCTTAATGTTACGAATGGTTGCCCGGCACAGGGCAACTGCGTGGGCAATACCGGTAAGAGAGTGGCCCATCAGTACAACATCCGCCGACTCCATAGCAATATCCGTACCCGTTCCCACTGCCATACCCACGTCCGCGCAGACCAGCGCCGGGGCATCGTTAATACCGTCGCCAACCATCAGCACCCTGTGGCCCTGCTTTTGCAGGTCTGTAACTACGCCGGATTTATCCTGGGGCAGCACCTGGGCAATCACCTGTTCAATACCGGCCAAGCGGGCAATCGCCTCTGCGGTTTTCTGGTTGTCGCCGGTGAGCATTATTACGTTAAGACCCATTTGCCTGAGGCGCTTGACAGCAGCGGCAGAATCCACTTTCAGTACATCTGCAGCGGCGATAGCACCCAGATAGCGGCTTTTAGAGGCGAAATACAGCGGAGTTTTACCCCCATCGGTCAGTGTCGGATATGGGGGCACATCGATACCGATTTCCTCCATTAGACGGGCATTTCCGCCAAAAATTTCCTCACCGTCAACGCTGCCTGCAACACCACGTCCGGGCAGCACACGGAAATCCGTCACTTCCAGCGGTGAAAACGCGCCGACCCTTTGCAAAATTGCTTTTGCAAAGGGGTGTTCCGAGCGTTCCTCAAGGGAGGCTGCCAGGGTCAGCAGCGCATCTTTTTCCATTGCTGCGGGCAGAATATCCGTAACCGCAGGAACGCCCGTAGTTAATGTTCCCGTTTTATCCAGCACCACAGTATCCACCTTGTGGAGTGTTTCCAAAACCTCCGCATTTTTCAGCAGAATTCCCATTCCTGCGCCACGACCCGTGCCAACCATAATGGCAACCGGCGTGGCAAGTCCCAATGCGCAGGGGCAGGAAATCACCAGAACGGAAATACCTGTTGTCAAGGCAAATTCCAGGCTTTCTCCAGCCAGCAGCCACCCAAGAAACGCGGCAAGCGCAATTGCCATTACCACCGGAACGAAGATGCCTGCAATTTTGTCAGCAAGTCTTGCAATGGGCGCCTTTGAGCCGCCGGCCTGTTCCACCAGGCGAATGATTTGAGAGAGGGTTGTATCCGCACCCACTTTGTCAGTACGGATTTCCAGATACCCCTCGCGGTTAATGGTCGCAGCAGCTACTGTTTCTCCAACCGTTTTCTCTACCGGCACACTTTCACCGGTCAGGGGCGTTTGGTCCACAGCGGCCCCCCCGGCAACAACTGTGCCGTCAACAGGAATTGCGCCGCCGGGACGGACACACACAATATCCCCGAGGCACACCTGTTCCACCGGAACAACAACCTCTGACCCGGAGCGCAGGACTGTCGCTGTCTTTGGCTTTAAGTCCAGAAGCGCCGCAATGGCATCGCCGGTTTTTCCTTTTGCCCGGGACTCGAGGAATTTTCCAAGAGTAACCAGCGTCAAAATCATTGCCGCTGATTCAAAGTAGAGGTTTTCTCTGTATTTCTGCACAGTTTCCCACTGCCCGTTTTCCATTGCAAGAGCGATGCAAATCAGCGCAGCAATGCTATACACCAGCGCAGCACCGGAGCCTACCGCAATCAGCGAATCCATATTGGGCGCGCGGTGGAACAGCGCCTTGAAACCTTTGGAATAATAAGACCTATTGAGGTAGACTACAGGCAATGACAAAAGGAGCTGCACAAGCGCGGCAGTCAGCGCATTCTCCCGTCCGTGATACCAGCCGGGCGCCGGCAGGCCAACCATATGGCCCATAGTAAAATACATCAGCACGGCAAGGAAGGCAGCGGAAATCACAATGCGCGTTTTCATACTCTGCAGATTGCTTTTCGGGAGATTAACCTTCTTCTCGCCCAATAGACTTGCTCCGTAGCCGGCTTTCTGCACCGCGTCAATTACCTGCAATGACACATCGCTGTCAGCCTCTACGGTCAGTGTTCCTGCCAGCAGATTCACCTCCGCTTTATAGACACCACTAAGCTGCCCTGCCACCTTCTCAACACGCGCTGAACAGGCAGCGCAGGTCATACCTGTAATGTTGTATTTCAGCTCCATTTTCCTCACCTCCGTCAATTGACAATATGCCCTTTTTATGTTACTATTTTACCAAGCTATTTCATATTTGCAAGCAAAAGATGCTGCACAACACTATTTTGTTTAGGAGAATCCGTTTATGAAGATTAAAATCCTGTCTGACAGCACCTGTGACCTGTCCCAGGAGCTTTTGGAGAAATACGATATTACCGTTGTGCCTCTGACAGTTATCAAGAATGACAAGGCATATTCCGACGGTGTCACCATTACCACCGACGAAATTTTCGCCCACGTGGCCGCCGGCGGTGACCTTTGTTCCACCACTGCGGTGAGTGTGGGCGAGTATCAGGAATGGTTTGAAAAGTTTGCCGGCGACTATGACGGCGTTGTGCATATCAACATCAGCTCCGAGTTCTCCGCCTGTTATCAGAATGCATCTCTGGCCGCCGCCGAGTTTGACAACGTGATTACCATCGACTCCCGGAATTTATCCACCGGTCAGGGTCTTGTGGTGCTGGAAGCTTGTAAATTGACGAAATCCGCATCCTCTTTGGAGGAAATTAAAGAAAATCTGGACAAGTTTACGCCCAATGTGGAGGCAAGCTTCCTTTTAGACCGACTGGAATATATGGTTAAGGGTGGGCGCTGCTCCGCAGCTGCTGCGTTGGGTGCAAACCTTCTGAATCTGAAGCCCTGCATCGAGGTCAAGAACGGCAAAATGGCCGTTGTGAAGAAATATCGCGGCAATTACGCCAAGTGCCTTGCCACCTATGTTAAGGACCGGCTGGCTGACCGTGACGACCTTGCGCGGGAGACGCTGTTCGTTACCCACACACCGGTGACCGACGAGTGTCTACAAGCCGTGCAGGCCGCTTTGGACGCCTGTGCCGAATTTGAGAACATCTATTGGACGCAGGCCGGTTGCACCATCTCCTGTCACTGCGGCCCCGGCACGCTGGGTGTGCTGTTTGTGAGAAAATAAGCAAAATACCGCCGGATAACCCGGCGGTATTCTTTCGACGATATTCGAAAAGAGGAAGTACCATGAATCACGATGTTCTGTTGGATTTAGTGGCCGATCTGGGTTACAGCCTGGCAATGTGCGGCGCCGAAACCTTCCGTGTGGAGGACAGCGTCAACCGAATTCTTGCAGCCTATGAAATTGAATCAGAGGTATTCGCCATTCCCAACTGTCTGATTGTCACAATACATACCGCCGACGGCAAGTCCGCAACCCGTATGCGCCGTATCGGTCACCACGGTAACGACTTAGACTCCGTAGAAAAATACAACTCCCTCAGCAGACGCATCTGCGCGGAAAAACCTCAGCCGGAAATCGCTGTGCAGTGGCTGAAGGAAATCGAAAAGTCCCGCGTATGCTATAAGCTTCCCGTAAGACTTTTTGGCAACATTCTTGTCGCATTAGGCTTTTCCGTGTTTTTTGGCGGCACGGCTAAAGATGCGCTCTGTGCAGGTTTTTGCGGTCTTCTAATGGGTTTTGCCGATCGATTTCTTGAAAAATTCCACACAAATCGCTTTTTTAAAACCATCGTGTGTGCTTTTATTATGACCTTTTTCTCCTGTATTTCCGGTGTTACAGGCGTTGCGGACAATACGGATATGGTCATCATCGGTGCGTTAATGCTCTTAGTGCCCGGTCTTCTGTTTACCAACGCTATGCGGGATATTATCTTCGGCGATACCAACTCGGGAATTAACCGCATTATAGAAGTGCTTCTGGTGGCGGCAGCAATCGCATTGGGCACCGGTGCGGCGTGGAATATGTCCGCAACACTTTGGGGAATTCCCCAGAACGCAGCCCCACTGCTGCATCCCTACTGGGTACAGTGTCTCACAAGCATTGTAAGCTGTGTAGGCTTTGCCTACATCTTTAACATCCAAGGATATGGCAAGTTTCTGTGTGCATTCGGCGGCGCGCTTGCCTGGTCAGCCTACGGACTGACTGACTACCTTGGCGGCGGCGAACTGCTGTGCTACTTCTTCTCCACCGTAACCGCTGCTACCTATGCTGAAATTATGGCGAGAATCCGCAAATACCCCGCCATCTCCTATCTTGTAATATCCATTATGCCGATGATTCCCGGCGCCGGTATTTATTACACAACCAACCGTCTCGTAAGCGGAGATATGACCGGCTTTGCCAATCAAGGTAAGCACGTAATTGCTATCGCCGGTGTGATTGCCGTAGGCATTCTGATGATCTCCACAATCGTAAGGCTCTGGAATGAACGGAAGCTTCACAGACAATAAAGTTTATAAAAAACGGCAGGGTCTAACCCTGCCGTTTTTTTAGTTGTTCTTAGCAGCCTTCTTAGCAGCCTTTTCCTTTGCCTTCTGCTCCTGCTTCTTCTTAGCCTCTTCCTTAGCGGCCTCAGCAGCAGTCTCGTTGGTGGACAGCGCCCACTTGGCAAACTCAATGCGTACCTGATCTGCGCTGGTCTCCATCACGAAGCTATCGCTCTTTACATCAACCACAGTGCCAATGATACCGCCAATGGTGGTAACCTTGTCACCGCTCTTAACAGCAGAACGCATCTGCTCGGCTTCCTTCTTGCGCTTGTTCTCGGGACGAATCATCATAAAGTAGAAGACGCCCACCAGCACCAGCATAGGCAGCAGCATACCAAACAAGCCACCACCCTGAGGTGCGTCTGTGGCAGCAGTTTCCAGAAAATGTAACATACAAGTAAACTCCTTTATTCGTTAATAATGAACTTATTATAGCATTCTTCCCATAAATTGCAAGAATAATTTAGATTCTGCGGCTGAGTTTTTCAGAATATTCACATCTGAAACGGTCAAATGTGCCTTCGTCCAAAGCATTACGGATTTTTTCCATAAGCTTATTATAAAAATACAGATTGTGCATCACGCTAAGGCGCATCGCCAGCATCTCCTCCGCCACGAACAGGTGGCGGATATAGGCTCTGGAGTAACGGCGACATACCGGGCAGTCACATTCCGGGTCAATGGGCTGCAAATCCTTTGCGTATTTGGCGTTCTTCAAATTGATTGCGCCCTGCCAGGTAAAGAGTCGTGCGTGGCGGGCATTTCTTGCAGGCATAACGCAGTCGAAGAAATCCACGCCTCTGGCAACCGCCTCAATGATATTTGTAGGTGTACCAACACCCATAAGATAGCGGGTTTTATCCGCAGGCATATGGGGCTCGCCCGCCTCAATGATGTCATACATCTCCTCAGCAGTCTCGCCTACTGCCAGACCGCCGATTGCATAACCGGGCAAATCCAGCTCTGCAATCCGTTTCATATGGTCTACGCGGATATCGGCATAGGTACCGCCCTGATGGATACCCCAGAGCATCTGCTCCTTATTCACCGTATCCAGCAAACTGTTGAGCCTTGCATTCTCCGCCTTACAGCGCGCAAGCCAGCGATAGGTGCGGTCAACGCTCTGCTTCACATACTCACGGGGCGCGGGGTTTTCAATGCACTCATCAAAGGCCCTACAAATATCCGAGCCCAAATTGGACTGAATCCGCATACTCTCCTCCGGACCCATAAAAATCTTGTGTCCGTCAATATGCGAGGCAAAAGTTACGCCCTCTTCCTTGATTTTCCGCAAAGAAGCAAGGCTGAATACCTGAAATCCGCCGGAATCCGTGAGAATCGGGCCGTCCCAAGTCATAAATTTATGCAGTCCGCCGCCCTGCTTTACCAGTTCGTCGCCGGGTCGCAGATGCAGGTGGTAGGTGTTGCTCAGCTCCACCTGGCAGCCGATGTCTTTTAAGTCCTTGGCGCTGAGTGCGCCCTTAATAGCGCCCTGCGTACCCACATTCATAAACACCGGGGTCTGCACTGTACCGTGGGCGCAGGTAAACACACCCCGGCGGGCCTTGCCCTCCGTTTTTAAAAGTTCAAACATAGTTTTCTCCTACATAATACACATTGCATCACCGAAGGAAAAGAACCGATACTTCTCCTCCACCGCCTGCTCATAGGCACGCAGCACATTCTCACGACCGGCAAAGGCGGATACCAGCATCACAAGGGTACTCTCCGGCAAATGGAAATTGGTAATCAGTCCGTCCATTGCCTTGAAGGTATAGCCGGGATAGATAAAAATCTCCGTCCAGGCAGACTTTTCTTCAAAGGTACCGTCGGCATTTACAAGAGACTCCAGCGTCCTGCAGGAGGTGGTACCCACGCAGATAACTCTGCCGCCTGCGCGCTTTGTTTCGTTGAGAAGCTGCGCGGTTTCCCCGTTTATCATACACAGTTCGGCGTGCATATGATGGTCGGTAATCTCCTCGGTCTTTACCGGTCTGAACGTACCCAGACCCACGTGCAGGGTAACAAAGGCCGTCTTGACGCCCTTTTGCCGAATTCGCTCAAGCAGTTCCTCCGTAAAGTGCAGACCTGCCGTAGGTGCTGCAGCTGAGCCGACCTCTCGTGAATACACTGTTTGGTACCGCTGTTGGTCCTGCAGTTCCTCCTTGATGTAAGGCGGCAGCGGCATCTTGCCCAACTGCTCAAGCACTTCAAGGAATATACCTTCATAGTGAAATTCCACTACGCGGTTTCCGTCCGGTTTTACCTGCCGGACAGTGGCTGTCAGCTCTCCGTTTCCAAAGATGACCTGCTGACCCTCCTGCAGCTTTCTGCCGGGTTTTGCCAGACACTCCCAGCACTTATCCCCCAGATCTTTCAGCAGCAACAGCTCCACTGCGCCGCCTGTGGGACGATTGCCTAAAAGACGAGCCGGCAGCACCCGGGAGTCATTCATCACAAGACAGTCACCGGGCTGCAGGAAATCCAAAATATCAAAAAAATGCCGGTGCTCCGTTTCGCCTGTTTTCCGGTTAAGGACCAGAAGTCTGGAAGCGTCCCGCCGCGCCAGAGGTGTCTGCGCAATCAGCTCCTCAGGCAAATTATACCAAAAATCCTGGGTTTTCAATCGTATACCCTCCAAAATCAACCTTGTCCTAAATTATAGACCATTTTTCAGCAATTTGCAACACGCAAATACGCCTGCACCTGCATAGACTGGCATGGAGGTGTGTTTTTATGCGCAAACCATTGTTTACCGGGGCGTGTACCGCCCTTATTACACCGTTTTTAGATGGGAAAGTAAACTATCCTATGGCAGAGCAGCTCCTTCGCAGGCAGATAGATGCCGGCATTCCTGCAGTGGTGGTAGCCGGCACAACCGGGGAGTCCCCCACCTTGTCCGACGAGGAAAAAATTCAGCTTTTCGCAAGGTGCAAGGCCTATGCCGGCGATGCCTGCACGGTAATTGCCGGCACAGGAACCAATTCCACCGAGCACGCGATCCGCTTAAGCATTGCCGCGGAGGAAGCGGGCGCTGATGCCCTGCTGGTGGTCTCCCCATATTACAACAAGGCGACACCCGACGGACTGTTCGCCCACTATCTTTCCATTGCACACGCGGTCAGCTTACCCATAATCCTCTACAACGTGCCGTCCCGCACCGGAGTGGATATACCGGTTTCCGTCTATCAGCGGCTGTCCAGAGTGCCGAATATTGTAGGCGTAAAGGAAGCAAGCACTGACATCACCAAAATCTCCAGAATTAAGCTTGCCTGCGAGCCGGATTTCGCAGTCTGGGCGGGAAATGACGACCAAATTGTGCCGGTGATCGCCTCCGGCGGCAGCGGCGTTATCTCCGTACTGTCCAACGTGTATCCGGAGCAGACCCAGCTGCTGTGCCAGGCGGCACTGAACGGCGATTACGAAACGGCAGCTGCGCTGCAGCGACAGCTATTGCCGCTGATTGACCTGCTGTTCTGTGAGGTAAATCCCATTCCCGTTAAGGCGGCGATGCAGTGCATCGGCTTTGATTGCGGCGGCTGCAGATTGCCGCTTAGTCGGCTCACAAAGGAGCATCAGCAGCAGATAGAGCATTATTTTGCATAAAACTACCCCCAGAGGTTTCTCTGGGGGTAATCATTAGGGTTTGAAATTTTCAAAAATGGGAATCCAGCCTTCTTTTATGGCAGTATCAAATTCCGCCTTTGTGCGCAGCGTCCACGTTACACCCTGCACACCCCACAGTTTTCTGCACACAAAATTACTAATGGTTTTCCTGTCAGAAAAGCGGTAGGCAACAAAGTCTGGACGGGAACTAACATTGAACAACTGGTGCTTCATAGCAAATCTCAAATACCACGGTATATCCTTAGCTTTGGCAAAGGACTCCGTCAGCTGCCCCCGAATCACTTCACTGCGGTGCTTACGCAGCCAGGCGACACACCTGGGGTCAAAGGATTCAATGCAGTATGCGCCGTTATAATCCTTTAACAGATTACAAGCTGCTTCACACAATTGGGCAACGTTATCCTTATGGGACTTTAATTCCACAATCAACGGCGCCTGTCCGGCAAACAGCTCCAGCACTTGGGAAAAAAGAGGGATTTTCTCATCTGTTCCCAGAAGTCGAAAATTTGCAAGGTCATCACTTGACAGTTCCTCGATGATGGCATCCGCGCCCGCAGTTCGTTTTAGAGAAGAATCGTGCATTACTGCCAGATTCCCGTCTTTCAGCAGGTGAATGTCCAGCTCAATGCCGTATCCTTCCTCCTTGGCTGCACGAAAGGCTGCCATACTGTTTTCGGGGACACCATTGCCGTGGAGACCTCTGTGGGCATAGTACCAGCCCCGCAGGTCGGATAAACCCTTGTGACCCGTTCTCCCCTTTACCAAAAAGGCAAACAGGACGCACAGAAGCACGAAAATTATGGGTAATGCCACGAATCAGTCCTCCACATCAAAGGCATCGATACCAACCTTTGCTTCAATTTTGTTATCGCCGTGACGCACAAAACTCATTGTTACAATGGCAAGTGCCACAAAAATTGCCGCGTAAGGGAACAATACCGTGTCGGCAATGTTGTCCATCAAATAGCCGGAGAACAAGGGCGTTGCGGTCTGCGCTGCCATTGAGGCGGTGTAATAGTAGCCCGTATACTTGCCCACATTGCTGCCGGAGCTAAGTTCCACAGCCATAGGGAAGGAATTTACATTGATGGTCGCCCAGCCGATACCCGCCATAGCAAACAGCAGATTCATAAGCAGCGCCGAGCTGCCGGCGCGCATAAACGAGGCAACGCCAAAGGCAACCGCAAGAAGGGTTACACCCCCGAGAATGGTCTTCTTTCTGCCGATTTTTGAAGCGACAACACCGGCAGGCAGGTAAGCAACCACCGCTGCGCCCTGCGCCAAAAGCATTGTGGCATTATAGTCCATATCCAGAATATTGGCAGCGTACACCGCGTACTTGGAGGTAACCGCGTTGTAGCCGAAATACCACAGGGCAACAGACACCAGAATCAGCACCAGTGACCGTTTCTCGCCGGCAGTGAGCTTGCGGGTTTCTTCCTGCTGCTCTTCCTCTTCTATGCCGTAGCGAACGGTGTCCTCCTGCATCTGCTTTGCCCAGGCAGGCTCTTTGACTGTAAAGGCAAAGATTGCCAGTGACAGGAGCATCAGACCGCCGATGACACCGTAGTAAACCGTGTAGCTCATAAAGGCGTTGCGCACGGCAGAGGTGGCAAACACGATGCCCAGCACCAGCACCACAATGCCGCCGGCCGTTCCCATCAGATTGATGATGGCATTTGCCTTACTGCGCAGGGGCTTTACCGTCACGTCCGGCATCAGCGCTACAGCGGGTGACCGGAAGGTGGACATAGACACCAGCACAACCAGCAGCAGCGATACAAAGAGTATCAGCGGGCTGGGGTCACTGCGGGTAATCTCTGCCACACAGGCCTCTCTTGCAGGGGAAACGTAATTGGTGTATTCCGGTGTCACGTTAGACTTCCCTGTTTCCGGGTCAACGGTCTCCACCGTAATTTTGGTAAATTCCGCTTCGGTAAACAGGTCCTTCAGGACAAATTCCTCGCCCTCGGGTGTTTTAAGGACAGTATCCGCCTGCTCGTTGTAGATGCGGCTTAGGGTAGTCGCATCGTCCAAAGCGGTATAGTCGGCGATTTTGTCCAGCTGAGCATTGTCAACAGCCGTAAGGGCAACCAGAGACAGCGCAGCAACCAACGTGCCAACCACAATAAAGGGCGTACGTCTGCCACGCTTGCTCTTACACTTATCCGACAGAGCGCCAAACAGCGGCAGCATAAACAGCGCCAGTACATTGTCCAGCGCCATAATCACACCGGACCAGAACTGGGACATACCGTATTTGTTGGTTAGTATAACAGGAATTGTCGCATCATATGCCTGCCAGAAGGCACAGATCAGGAAGAAAGCAAAGCCCACCAGAACTGTACGTTTTGTATTCAGCTTCATAATGTAAACCTCCCAGTGTGTTCTGCATTTATTATACTCTTTTTTCCAAAAATGTCCAGAAAAAGTACGCTCCCGAAACACCAAATGTTTCGGGAGCCTTATATTAAGCTAAAACAGCCTTGTGGAATACTTTTTTGCCCTTGCGAATCTTTACGCCATCTTTGAGCATTTCCTCAGTGACCGCAAACTGAGCGGAGGGTACTTTCTCGTCATTGACCAGAACACCGCCCTGTTCCACCAGCTGGCGGGCCTGCTTGTTAGAGGGTGCCAGACCGCAGGCAACCATCAGATTCAAAATGCCGATTTTGCCGTCGGTCAGCTGGTCTGCGGTAATCTCTGTGGTGGGCATATTGGCATCGTCACCGCCACCTGTAAACAGCGCCTTGGCAGCAGCCTGGGCCTTATCCGCCTCCTCTTCGCCGTGGACAAGCTTGGTCAGCTCGTAGGCAAGGATTTCCTTTGCAGTGTTCAGCTGGGCATCCTTCCAGCTGTCCATCTCGTTAATCTGCTCAAGGGGCAGGAAGGTCAGCATACGGATGCACTTAAGAACGTCGGAGTCCTCCACGTTCCGCCAGTACTGATAAAATTCAAAGGGAGAGGTCTTGTTGGGATCCAGCCAAACTGCGCCCTTTGCGGTCTTGCCCATCTTCTTGCCCTCAGAGTTGAGAAGCAAGGTGATGGTCATAGCGTGGGCGTCCTTGCCCAGCTTGCGGCGAATCAGTTCCGTGCCGCCCAGCATATTGCTCCACTGGTCATTGCCGCCGAACTGCATATTACAGCCGTACTTCTGGTACAGGTAGTAGAAGTCGTAGGACTGCATAGGCATATAGTTAAACTCCAGGAAGGACAGACCCTTTTCCATTCTCTGCTTGAAGCACTCTGCCCGCAGCATATTGTTCACGGAGAAGCAGCCGCCGATTTCACGGATAAAGTCCACATAGTTCAGCTTCAAAAGCCAGTCGGCGTTGTTGACCATCATAGCCTTATCGTCACCGAACTCGATAAACCGCTCCATCTGCTTTTTGAAGCATTCGCAGTTGTGCTGGATGGTTTCCGCTGTCATCATAGACCGCATATCCGTCCGGCCGGAGGGGTCGCCAATCATAGCCGTACCGCCGCCAATGAGGGCAATAGGCTTATTGCCAGCCATCTGCAGCCGCTTCATCAGGCAAAGTGCCATAAAGTGGCCTACGTGGAGAGAGTCGGCAGTGGGGTCAAAGCCGATATAGAAGACGGCCTTACCGTTATCGATCATCTCGCGAATTTCCTGTTCATTGGTCACCTGGGCAATTAAGCCACGGGCAACCAGTTCGTCATATACTTTCATTTTTGAGTCCTCCAAAAAACAAGCCCTCTGTCCTTCCGGACAGAGGGGGTAATTTACGCGGTACCACCTCTGGTTCGGCACAGCCTTGCGGCTATACCCTTACGGCGTATGAAACGCCAACGCTGTATCGGGCGCGCCCGTCCTTCCCTACTTATGTTTCGGAAAGGCCGCTCCGGGAGGTAGCTTCAGTAAGGTTGCCACTGTCTTGCACCGACCGACAGCTCTCTGGGTGTACAACGATTACCTAATTCATCCCATCATTGCGTTGAAATTAGGAATATCCTAACAAAAAATATTTGGTTTGTCAAGCATTTAGCCGCCCAGCATTTCCTCTGCGCTCTTCAGGGTGGTTTCGGTGATGTTTGCGCCGCCTATAATCCGGGCAAGCTCCCGCTTTCTGCCCTCCGTGTCAAGAGGTGTGACAGTGGTGTAAGTACGGCCGTTTCGCTCCTGCTTATCAATCAGCAGATGGGTGCTTGCCAGCGCTGCCAGCTGGGGCAGATGGGTCACACACAGCACCTGCTTGCTCTGCGAGACACTGCGCAGCTTTTCCGCAACCCGTTGGGCCGCACGGCCGGAAACACCCGTATCTACCTCGTCAAAAATCAGTGTCGCAACCTGATCTTGCTCAGCCAGCACGTTCTTCATTGCCAGCATAATCCGGGCAAGCTCACCGCCGGAAGCCACCTTGCTTAGCGGCTTTAATGCCTCGCCGGCATTGGCAGACATATAAAAGGCTACGGAATCTGCGCCGTTGATTGTTAATTCTGTTTCAGTAAAATTGCAGGCAAACTGCACCTTCGGCATATCCAGCTGAGCAAGCTCGGAGAGAATCCGCTCAGACAGACACTGCGCCGATGCCTTACGGCTTTCCCGCAGCTGCAGGGCGCAAGCCATCGCTTCCTGCTCCGCCTTCGCTAATTTTTGATTCAAACGCTGGGTCATATCGTCGGAAAACTCGATTTCGTCCAGTTCCTGCTTTGCCTTTTCCAGATACTGGAGTATCTCCTCGCAGGTTGCGCCATACTTCCGGCGCAGCCGGTGAATCACATCCAGACGGGCCTCGATTTTCTCCAGTTCATCAGCAGAGAAGCTTAAATCATCCCGTGCGTCCCGCACCTCTTCCGCCACATCCTGCACCTGATACATCAGATCCGTCACACGCTCACGAAGCTCGGCGTAGGCATCCGTATAGCGGGAGAGTCTGGACAGCTCCCGCTCCGCCTCTGCCAGAAGCGATGCAGCGCCGTCAGAATCCTCGTCGCCGTACAGGCAGGCAACTGCCGCGTATATACCGTCGCTGAGCTTTTCGGCATTCTGGAGCACCTTGCGGCGTTGCTCCAGCTGCTCGTCCTCACCGGCGGTTAAATCCGCCTTGGAAATCTCCTCAATCTGGTAGCGGAGGGTTTCCATACGGCGGAGCTTTTCACCCTCGTCCATATTTAGCCTTTGCAGCTCACGGCGCAAGGAACACACCTGCTCAAAAGCCGCAGAATACGTCTGCTTCAGCCCGTCGTTTTCTCCGAAGGCATCCAACAGCATCAAATGGTTTGCCTCATCAAAGAGGGATGCAGAATCGTGCTGACCGTGGATATTGATTAGCTGGATTCCCAGCTGACGGAGAATGGAAACCGTCACAAGTGTACCGTTTACCCGACAGACATTTTTGCCGTCAAGGTAAATTTCTCTGTGGACAACCACTTCAGCGTCATAAGGCACACCGTTATCGGCAAACCAGGAAAATTCCGGCACATCGGTGAACACGCCCCGCACGGATGCCTTATCCGCGCCGGTACGAATCATATCCCGGTATGCGCGCTCACCCAGAATTGCGGAAATCGCATCAATGACAATGGATTTGCCTGCGCCGGTCTCACCGGTAAGTACATTGAAGCCTGCATCAAAGGAAATGTCTGCGCACTCAATGACCGCAATATTTTCAATATGCAGAAGACTCAGCACGCAAATACCCCCTTTAGTTCAGCAAATTCTTAATTTCACCGCAAAATGCTGCGGCAGTGTTCATATCCCGCATAACAATCATCACAGTATCGTCGCCTGCCAGGGAGCCAACCACTGTGCTCATATTCATAGCATCCACAGCCGATGCGGCAGCATTGGCAAGGCCGGGTAGCGTGTGAATCACCACAATGTTCTGGGCGTAGTCAAAATTCACCACACACTCCCGGAAAATCGTGTTCATCCGGGCAGAGAATGTACCGCTGAGCTCGCTGGAAGAGGTTGTATAGCGGTAAGTGCCCAGACTGGTCAGTTCTTTTACAATCCGCAGCTCCTTAATGTCTCGGGAGATTGTGGCCTGTGTGCCACGGAAGCCCGCATCCTGCAAAGCCGCCAGAAGCTGCTCCTGGGTTTCTACGTTCCGATTGGAGATAATCTCTAAAATTTTTGCCTGTCTTTGACTTTTCAATTCTCTCACCTCATCCGATTCTGAATTTCATATTAACCACATCGAAAAAGCTGCGGTCCTTCAGACGTACCAATTTGGTACACAAATCCGACCTGCGAATGGATGCCACATCACCCATATTCATACGCAGCGCCTTGCCGCCGTCTACAGAGAGATAGGCATTGCGCCGGGCATTGCGGGTCATCGTAACGGAGATATTACGTCTGTCGGAAGCCACAATGCAGCGGCTTACCACATCGTGGGCGCAGATAGGTGTTACCAGAATGCTGTGGGCATCCGGCTCCACAATGGGTCCGCCGGCAGAAAGGCTGTAGGCCGTAGAGCCGGTAGGCGTGGCAACAATAATACCGTCACCGCCGCACTCCATTGCCTGCACACCGTCGCACTTCACTTCCAAATGGACAATTCTTGCCACTGCGCCCTTGGTGATTGCTACATCATTCAGGCACAGGTCGTGGTAGATAATATCTCTGTCCCGATAGACAGTTACGTCCAGCATCATACGCTCATCAATGGTATAATCTCCGGTTGCGATTCTGGCAAGCTGGGAAAGCTCTGAGCTCTCCAACTCCGCCATAAAGCCCATTGTGCCGATGTTGACACCCAGAACAGGAATGCCGTGGCGTGTAGCGGTCTTTGCCATATGCAGCAGCGTACCGTCACCGCCAAAACAAATCACCATAGAGGCGTTTGGCAGCTCTCTGTCCATACGGCTCAGGCGGATATCCTGGGGCAGGTCACAGGTTCTGCCAACCTCGAATGGCAGGCACACCCGGGTCTCTACACCCGCTTCCTGCAATACCTTCATCGCCTCGCGGAGGGTCTGAAAATCTTTATCCCGGTAGGGATTGGGAGATAAAATTACCCGATTCATTGCTTTCACCCCTTGAGTGTTTCGTGGGCATCGGCAACCACCGATGCGGTATCCGGCTCGATGCCGGTCTTGTTATCCAGTGTTAAATGGGCAAGAAATTCTATATTGCCCTCTGGTCCTTTGACTGGTGAGAAGGTCAGACCCAGAATGGTAAAACCGGTCTGCTTTGTCAGCTCCACAAAGCCGTCGAGAACTTCCTTGTGAATGGCGGGGTCACGAACCACGCCCTTTTTACCAACCTTCTCCTTGCCCGCCTCAAACTGGGGCTTTATCAGGCAAAGGACCTGGCCTGTTGGTTTTAAGAAGGTCTTAATAACAGGAAGAACAATACGCAGTGAAATAAAGCTTACATCAATTACAGAAAGATCCAGCGGCTCTCCCAAATCCTCCGGTGTTACATAGCGCACATTGGTGCGCTCCATTACCACCACACGAGGGTCGGAGCGAATCTTCCAGTCCAGCTGACCATAGCCCACATCTATGGCAAAGACCTTGCTTGCGCCCTGTTGGAGCAGGCAGTCGGTAAAGCCGCCGGTGGAAGCGCCGGAATCGCTGCACACGAAACCCGTAGGGTCTACGCCAAAATCCCGCAGCGCCTTCTCTAACTTCAGTCCGCCGCGACTTACATAGGGACAACTGCCGGTACGCACTTCAATTTCCGCATTTTCATCGTAAGACACACCGGACTTATCCGCTTTTTGACCGTCTACGTACACAAGTCCGCTCATAATAACAGCCTGCGCCTTTGTACGGGTGTCCGCATAGCCGCGCTCAACCAGGAGGACATCCAGCCGTTTTTTAATTTTCACTGTGCTGTACCTCCAGTACAAAGGTTTTGATAGCTTCCGGGCTAAGCCCGTAATGATCATAAAGTGTATTCACCGCGCCGTGGCACACGTAGCGGCTGCCCAAGTCGATACCGCTGACGTGGTGGTTTGGCGAAATCTTTCCCAATTCGTAGGCAAGCTCCTGACCGATGCCACAGCGGGCGCTGACCTCTTCAGCCACCACCACGTGTCTGCCCTCCGGCAGAAGTGCGGCAATCTGCTCTGCAGGCAGCGGCGAAAGGCTTGTCAACCGCAATACCGTTGCCTCAACACCCTGCCGGGACAGCGCCTCTGCTGCCGCCATTACATTGTCCAGCAGCACGCCGTAGGTAATCAGTGTAACGTCCTTACCTTGACGATGGCAAACAACAGGATTTTCCACATCCCAGGCAGAATCGGTATAACTCCGGTCACCGCCCCGCGGGTAGCGAATCGCCACAGGGCCGGACTGCTTTTCTACTGCCCAAGTGAGCATTTCCTCCAGTTCCTTACAGGAAGCGGGCGCAAGTACCGTCATATTGGGCGCGTGGCGCAAAAATCCAACATCGTAAATGCCGTGGTGGGTCTCGCCGTCCTCACCGACAAGGCCGGCTCTGTCCACTGCAAACACCGCGTGGAGCTTCAGCATACAAATGTCCTGCAGAATCATATCGTAAGCGCGCTGCAGGAAGGTAGAGTACAGTGCCACCACAGGAATCGCGCCTTGCTTGGCAAGTCCGCCCGCCATAGAGACCGCGTGTTCCTCCGCAATGCCCACGTCGAACAGGCGCTTAGGGTACTGCTTTTTAAATTCCAGAAGACCTGTACCGCCGGGCATAGCCGCAGTTATGGCGCAAAGGCGGCTGTTTTGCTGGGCAAGGGCAAGCATTGTGCTGCCGAATTTCTCAGAGAATGTTGGCATTGATTTGCTTAGAGGCTGACCTGTCTTGGGGTCAAATTTCCCGATTCCGTGGAACAGCTTGGGGTGCTCCTGGGCAGGAGCATAGCCCTTACCCTTTTGCGTTACCACGTGGAGCACAACCGGCCGTCTCATATCCCGGGCAATTTGCAAATGGGTAATCAGCTTTTCCGTATCGTGACCGTCAATGGGTCCCAGATAGGTAAAGCCCATACTCTCAAAAATCGTCTCCGAAAGGAGCATTCTGCGCAATCTGTCCTTTGTGTTATCCAGAACGCGGTAGATGGTTCTGCCACCGGGCATTTTATCAAGCACATTCTTGGTATATTTTTTCATACCAAGGTAGCGTTCTTTGGTGCGAAGAAGCCGCAAATGGGAGGCCATACCGCCCACATTCCGGTCAATAGACAAAGCATTGTCGTTCAGAATAATGACCATAGGCTCCTCACTGACTGCGGCATCGTTCAGTCCTTCAAAGGCCACACCGCCGGTGGCCGCGCCGTCACCCAGAAGGGCAATCACATTGTAGTTCTGCCCTGTCAACGACCGCGCCCGCGCCATACCCAGCGCAATGGAGACAGAGCTGGAAGCGTGTCCGGCGACAAAGGCATCGGTTACACTTTCAGAGGGCTTGGGAAAGCCCGCCATACCGCCAAACTGGCGCAATGACGCAAAATCCGCCTGCCGTCCTGTGAGCATCTTATGGATATAGGACTGGTGACCCACGTCAAAGACGAGGCGGTCAACCGCCGTATTAAATACTGTCTCGATGGCAACGGTTAACTCAACAACACCCAGGTTGGAAGCCACGTGTCCGCCGGTCTTGGAGACATTGGAAATCAGGAACTCCCGAATCTGCCGGCACAGCAAAGCTCTGTCCTCAGCAGTAAGGGACTGCAGATCCTGATGGGTCTTAATTTTTTCTAATATATTCACAGGCATAGCTACCTTCTCTTTTTATAGTTATAAGCTATCTTACCATATCATAATTAAATATACAAGTATCTTTTGAATATTTGCATAAATTTTCAAAAATGTGTCCAACACCCTATGTTCAAATCTCTCAAAAACAAAAACAACACCTATCCGGAGATAGGTGTTATTTCTATGGCGGAGAAGGAGGGATTTGAACCCTCGATACCCTTTTGGGGTATACACGATTTCCAATCGTGCGCGCTCGGCCAGCTACGCGACTTCTCCATATTGACCGCAATTGCAGTCAGCCTGTGTATAATACTGCATTTACCCAAATTTGTCAACCCCCAATTTTACGTTTCCTGCAATAATACAGAAAAATCAGTTGACATTACTCCTTTTTACCTATATAATGTTAAGGCTTTGAAAATGCTAGTGTAGCACAGTCGGTAGTGCATCTCACTCGTAATGAGAAGGTCGCCTGTTCGAGTCAGGTCACTAGCTCCAAAAACAACCATCTCCGGGGAGATGGTTGTTTTTTATTACTTATTCAACTTTCCTTGCAGAGTTTGATAAAGCTGCTGTGTTTCAATATCATTAGCACCCGTAATTACCAGAATATGCTCCCCGCTTTGGATTACAACCGCACTGTCACTGGCAGTATACGCATACAAGGTGTAGTTACCGAACTCTTCGTTTCTAAAATTACCTATGGATAGCTTTGCAGAGCCAAAGCCCATATTGCGCGCACCAAAATCAAAATCTTCCCTGTACTCTACACTTTCGATAAACTCATAACCTACAACAGAATAATCTCCGTAGGTTGCATCGATTTTAAGGCAATCCTCTGTAAATTCATACTGAATACTTCCCGTAAACATCAGCACCAGAACACCAATTAAAATTACAGGCAACATAATCGCGGAAATCCGCACAGCAGCCTTTTCCCCTTTTGTTTTGGGCGCTTTCCTGTAGGAAATCCCCTGTTGCTTGTGCTTAAGATATATATTATAGGAATACAAATAAGGAACAACGATCATAACAAGAATTGTTGCCAAGAGAATGCCAACAGACCATTTTAACGACAGGAAAGAGGTTGCCAAAATAACTACACCGCCGGCAACCCAGATCCGTCCTGTGAATCGGTGGGTCTTATTCCAGTTTTCTTCATTGCTCAATGTCAAAGCAGTCTTAAAACCCAAAGTGCGATTCTTGGCGATCTTAGGCATATAATTGCCAATACCTATGAACAAAACACCGAACATCACAGGAAACAGCCAAAAGAAATCAAACGCATTGGAACTGGTCGTCTTATAAATAACGCAGTTAATAAGAACAGACAAAATCGGCATAATCCAGAATATAACGCCCATTGCCTTTTGATTTTTCTCACGGTTGTGCTTATCAAAATAGGTGCAAAACACACAAAGCAGGTTTACTGTCAGAAATATTGCGGGCATACCAAAGACCACAAAGGCTTTGCTTCCCGTTCCGTCTGCTATGCCGTCTGCGCCCCAATGGGTGGTAAAGGAATCCGGGAGCTTATCCCAAAGCAAAACCCCGTACAACATAGGCAACAGTGTGACAACAGAGGATAAAATGATCCGCACTTTATTTTCCTTAAACCACTGTTTCATTGTTAGCATCTCCCTTCAAATCTTTAATCCAAAGCATAATCTCTTCCAAAACAGACACGTTCAAATCATAGAATATGAACTTTCCCTCCCGGGTATCCCGTATCAGATCCGCATCCTTCAAAACAGACAGATGCCGGGATATGGACGCATCTGTTACGGAAAAATGACCGGCAATCTCCCCTGCCGACATTCTGCCGTTTTTGAGCATATTCAAAATTTCCCGGCGTATGGGGTCGCCCAGTGCCTTTAGGGTATGCTGCAATGCCATTGTATCACTCCTTTAACATTTAACCTAATTGTTAATTGTAGTATACAACACCACTTCCCTCTTGTCAAGCAAAAAACCGCCCGGTGGGCGGTTTTTTATTTATTCTCTTGTAATATCAGCTCCAGCGCTGCTTGGATCGCCTGATTGCGCACATCTTCTCTGCTTCCGGAAAAGCGGTATTCCTTTGCATACAGCTTGGCAGAATCGCAGTATCCTATAAACACAGTTCCCACAGGATTTCCGTAGTTATCTCCCCCGGGTCCGGCCAAGCCGGTGACGGACACAGCCACATCTGCCTGCAGCACCTTTCGCACACCCTCTGCCATTGCCTGTGCAACCTGGACAGAAACAGCGCCATATGTTTCCAGCAGTGCTTTGTCCACACCCAGAGCGCTCTGCTTGACCTGATTGGTATAGGAAACGATACCGCCCTTGTAGACCGCGGAGCTGCCGGGCACCGCGGTCAGCGCCGCGCCGATGCCGCCACCGGTACAGCTTTCCGCCGTTACCAGTGTTTTTCCCCGCAGGGCATGCAACACATCAAATGAAAGGTGCGTCATCATACTTCACCGTAATCTTCTCAACGGTTTCCAGCGCCTGTAAAATCAGCGCTTCCCGATCCAGATTCTTTTCCGCGCCAATCAGCTGGCCGATGGTGGGCTTGGTCTTGGGGTGCTTGGGAGTAAACACTGTGCAACAATCCTCATAAGGAAGGACAGAGGTTTCCATTGTGCCGATTTTGCGGGCAATGGTCACAATCTCCTCTTTGTCCATACCAATCAGCGGCATAAACACGGGAATATCCACCACTGCGCCGGTCACCTGCATTGCCTGCATCGTCTGGCTTGCCACCTGTCCCAGATTTTCGCCGGTAATCAGCGCGCCGCAGCCGTCCTGCTGGGCAATCCGCTGAGAGATTTCCATCATAAACCGCCGCATAATCAGGGTAAAGAACTCCTCGGGACAATTATCGCGAATCGCCTCTTGAATCTGCGTAAAGCCGACAATATTCACTGTCATTCTACCGCAATACTTTGTCACCAGACGGGCAAGCTCCAAAACCTTATTCTTGGCAAGTTCGGAGGTGTAGGGATAAGAGAAGAAATGCACGCACTCCACTTCCACACCCCGCTTAGCAATCATATACGCCGCCACGGGAGAATCGATACCGCCGGAGAGCAGACACATCGCCCGTCCGCCCACACCGGTGGGCAGACCGCCGGCGCCAGGCTCGGCAGGTCCGTGGACATAAGCAGCCAAATCCCGCACCTCGACATACACCGTGTAGGCAGGCTTATGGACATCCACCTTACAGTTGGGGTGGGCTTCTGCCAGTCTGCCGCCGATTTCCCGGGAAATCTCAATAGAGGTCATAGAAAAGCGCTTATCGGAGCGCTTGGACTCTACCTTAAAGGAAGCTGCGCAGTCCAGATCGTCGCCCAGGTACTCCTCAACGGCATCGTAAATCTTATCAATATCCTTTTCGCAGGCGCGGCTGCGGCACAGGCTCACAAGACCGAAAATGCTGTGACAAGCCTCCCACGCGCCGTCAATGTCCGCCATATCGTCCATCGGCTCCACATAGACCGTGGACTGCATCAGATACACGTCAAAATTGCCGTATGCCTTCATTCTGCGGCGGACGTTCTGCCGCAGTTTATCCTCGAACTGGCGTTTATTCGCGCCCTTAAGCACAATTTCACCTAATTTTAACAGAAAAATCTCTTTCAAAACACATTCCTCACTTTACAGTTCAACTGTCCGGTATTGAATCGCCTCTGCGATATGTTCGGCAGAAATCTGCTCCGCGCCCTCCAGATCGGCAATGGTCCTGGCCACCTTCAGAATCCTGTCGTAGCTTCGTGCGGTTAACCCGAAGGCATCAAAGGCCTGGCGCATCAGATTTTCGCTCTGCTCGTCCAGCTTACAATAGGCGCGCAATTCATCGGGACCCATTCGGGCGTTACACATACTGCCCACATCGCCAAAGCGCTTATGCTGAAACTGTCTTGCGCTGTTCACCCGCTGGCGGATGGCCGCGGAGGGCTCTGCCTCCTTACGGCGGCGCAAATCTTCAAAATTCACCGCCGGTACTTCCACGATAATATCAATTCTGTCCAAAAGCGGTCCGGAAATTCTGCTTCTGTAGCTGTTGACCGCATTTTCCGTACAGGTACATTTGCCGGAAGGGTCGCCGTACCAGCCGCATTTACAGGGATTCATTGCGCACACCAACATAAACTCCGCCGGGTATGTAACCGTTCCGGACACACGGGAGATGGTTACCTGTCCGTCTTCCAGGGGCTGGCGCATCATATCTAAGGTATCCTTATGAAATTCCGGCAGCTCATCCAAAAACAGAACACCTTTATGGGCAAGGGATATTTCACCCGGCCTGGGATTGGTGCCGCCACCGGAAAGTCCTGCATTGGACACCGTATGGTGGGGACTGCGGAAGGGTCTGTCCATCACGAGGGGTGATTTGGCAGTAACCATACCCATTACAGAATAAATCTGGGTAACCTCCAGAGATTCCTCCCAGGTCATATCCGGCAATATAGAGGGTAAGCGTTTGCTCAGCATACTCTTACCGGAGCCGGGAGGACCCACAAGCAAAATGTTATGACTGCCGGCAGCGGCAACCTCCATTGCCCGCTTCACATTCTCCTGACCCAATACATCTTTAAAGTCCAGCTGCGCTTCCGTCCGCTTTTCCGGCACCCAGATAGGCTCTTCTTCCAGCTGAATTTCCTCATTCAGAGCATCAGCAAGCTCTCGCACGGTACGCACGGGAATAATCGCCGGACCTCGCGCAAGGGTCGCCTCCGGCGCATTTTCTGCAGGAACGTAGATTGCTTCAAAGCCCGCTCTCTTTCCTGCAATCGCCATAGGCAGCACGCCAGCAACCGGGCGAATCTTTCCATCCAGACTCACTTCACCCAGAAACGCGCAGGCGGATTTGGGTCTGCGGATCACGCCGCAGGCCGCCATAATACTCAGCAGAATCGGCAAATCATAGTGCGTTCCTGCCTTTTTAAGGCTCGCGGGCGCAAGATTTACGGTGATCCTGCTGGAGGGAAATTTCATACCGCTGGTCTTGACAGCCGCACGGACACGCTCCCGCGCCTCTTTTACGGCTACATCCGGAAGTCCCACAATATCAAAGCCGGGAAGTCCGTTGGAAATATAGCATTCCACCGAAATGGGATTGCCCTGTATTCCGTTGACGCCCAGGGTATTTACACTGCAAATCAAGCTCCACGCCCCCTTTTTTATACATAATATCCTATAGGCAGGAAAAACTCAATTCTTTTTTTCGTCTTGCCGCGACAAAAGGCGGCAGACTGCGTAAATTATTTGGTTTTTTCCCGCAGATTCACTTTACAAATCCGGTTTAAAGTGCTATGATATGCAGGTAAAAGATTGATTACTTTAGGAGGTAAATCATTTTGGCAAGAAAATTCAAAACTATGGACGGCAATACTGCTGCCGCCCACGTCAGCTATGCCTTTACTGAGGTTGCTGGCATCTACCCCATTACCCCCTCCAGCCCCATGGCCGACTATGTTGACCAGTGGTCCGCTGCGGGTCGTAAGAACATCTTCGGCGACACTGTAAAGGTCGTTGAGATGCAGTCCGAAGC
>JAZTWB010000011.1:0-18173 GCA_045635645.1 Faecousia sp.
GATACATTCACTTTTACAACCACGAGCGCATCCAGAATAAAACTGGAGTGGCGCCGCTGACGCTGCGCCACTCCGCTTAAAACTTAATATTTCCTACATGGGGCTTTTTTGTGCTGTCCGCACAAACTGGGGCAGTTCAAAATCGGAGGGGGTTTTCTTTGCTTATTTTAGAATCTGCACTTTTCCTCAATGTAAGCTTTCAGCTGGCTAATGGGAACACGCACCTGCTCCATTGTGTCACGGTCGCGGACGGTAACACAGTTGTCTGCCTCGGTGGTCTCGTCACCCACGGTCTGGAAGTCCACAGTGATACAAAGGGGTGTGCCGATTTCGTCCTCACGGCGGTAGCGCTTGCCGATAGAGCCGGCATCGTCATAGTCCACCATAAAGTCCTTGCGCAGCTCCCTGTAAATCTCCTCTGCCTTGTGAGCCAGCTTCTTGCTAAGGGGCAGCACGGCAGCCTTAAAGGGTGCCAGCGCAGGATGCAGACGCAGCACGGTGCGCACATCGTCCTTGCCGTTTTTGTCCTGACCCACCACCTCTTCGTCGTAAGCCTCGCACAAAAATGCCAGCGCCACACGGTCGCAGCCCAGAGAGGGCTCGATAACGTAGGGAATGTAATGCTCGTTGCGCTCCTGGTCGAAGTAGGTCAGCTTCTTACCGGAGGCCTCCTGATGGCGGCCCAGGTCATAGTCGGTACGGTCAGCGATGCCCCACAGCTCGCCCCAGCCGGAGCCGAAGGGGAACTGGTACTCAATATCGGTGGTTGCCCGGGAGTAGAAAGCCAGCTCTGCAGGCTCGTGGTCACGCAGACGCAGGGATTCTTCCTTGATACCCAGAGAAATCAGCCAGTTCTTGCAGAAGTCCTTCCAGTAGGCAAACCACTCCAAATCCGTGCCGGGCTGGCAGAAGAACTCACATTCCATCTGCTCAAACTCACGGGTGCGGAAGGTGAAGTTACCGGGAGTAATCTCGTTACGGAAGGCCTTACCCACCTGGCAGACGCCAAAGGGCAGCTTTTTCCGGGTGGTGCGCTGAATGTTGTCGAAGTTGACAAAGATACCCTGTGCGGTTTCCGGACGCAAGTATGCGATGGAGGAGGAGTCCTCGGTAACGCCGATCTTGGTCTGGAACATCAGGTTAAAATTACGGATAGAGGTAAAGTGATGCTTGCCGCAGTTGGGGCAGACCACATCCTCGTGCTCGGCAATAAAATCGTTCATTTCCGCAGGCTTCATTGCGTCCACATTTACATCCTTGCCGGACTCGGAGGCCTCAATGAGCTTGTCTGCCCGGTGCCGGGCGCCACAGCCCTTGCAGTCCACCAGCGGGTCGGAGAAAGAGCCCACGTGACCGGTGGTCACCCAGGTGGTGGGATTCATAATGATGGCAGCATCCAGACCCACATTGTAGTCGGATTCCTGCACGAATTTCTTCAGCCACGCCTTTTTTACATTGTTCTTGAACTCCACACCCAGAGGACCGTAGTCCCAGGAGTTGGCCAGACCGCCGTAAATCTCGGAGCCGGCGTACACATAACCTCTGTTTTTACACAGAGTCACAATCATATCCAATGTCTTTTCGCTGTTTTTCATTTTCTATCCTCCCAAAGGAAAATTTTATCTTATTATAGCGGCAAAATCCCCTAAAATCAAGGGGTTTCCTGCAATACCAGTTCCGGACCCAAATCCTGTGCCATCATTGCGTGGACACGGTTTGCTATATCCACGGTGGTAAGGCTCTCATATTCCTCCGGCTGCACCACGCCCACCAGATGCAGGTGCACATCGGTGGCTTTCAGCTTTGCCATATTGACCTTTACCTGGGGGGTATTGCGTACGGTGCAGACCACGATGGGCACCTTGGTTTTCTGGGCAATTTTGAACACACCGCTGCGGAAGGGGTGCAGCAGTCCGTCACCGTGGATATAGCCCTCCGGGAACACACCCACGGACACCTTATCCTCCTGAATCAGGCGGATGCAGTTGATAATGGTCTTTAACGCCTCCCGGTCATTCTCCCGGTTAATCAGCTGGCACATAATTTTGTGCATCAGCTTGCCCACCAGAAACATACTGTTATTTTCCCGCTTGGAAATGAACGCCAGCTGGCTTTTCCGGAAATACGCCAGCAGCATAACCGGGTCTAAAAGAGACAGGTGGTTGCAAACCAACAGAAAGCGCCCCTGCTTGGGCAGCTGTTCCAAGCCCTCAGTATGTATATGCATCCGCAGAATCCAAACTGCCAGCCGGGCGGTGGTCTGAATCAGCGCCCTGTAAAACCGGTTATCCTCTTTCTGGGGCTTGTTTACGTCCACAAACAAGCTGGCAATCCACAGCGTCAAAAACAGCGCAATCACCAGCGCCAGAACACTTCCCACAAGGCCCAACGGCAGCAGCCACAGCCAACGCATACCTTCACTTCCTTTGCGCATACAAAATTCCTGTCTATTATACTCCTTTGCAGGCACAGAAACAAGTATAATTTTTACAAAACAGGGGTAGAAATCCACGAAAAGGACTGGTATAATGGATTTACACATTTTCTGGAGGCGTTTTTATGGAGCTTTTTTCCAAAAAGGGACTTTTCCCCTGGGTTTCAATATTCGCAGGACTTCCGGCGCTGGCGCTGCAAAGCCTGCTGTTTTCCTGTGCTGACAAAAACGGACTGCTCCCTGCTATTCATTTTGCAGGCATTGTTCCCTTCGTGCTGCTGGCGATAGCACTGGGCATTTGCGCCGCCGGTGCGGCAAAATTCCCCAAGGCAGAAACGTATGAACAACTGTTTCCCGCCTCTGTCCCCGCCGCTGCCGGTATGGCACTGGCTGCCGCAGGTATGGGCGTGTCCGCCTTTACTGTGACAGCCAAGGGCCTTCTGGGTCTTGCCGTGCCTGTTTTAGGTGTCTGCGCCGCGGCGGCGCTGGGCGTGTGCGCCTACTTCCGGGCAAAGGGTATCCGTCCCCACTGCCTGCTTTGGGGCATTGTAACCGTGTACCTGATTTTCCGCACACTGGTGTGCTGCCAGGGCTGGGGCGCAGAGCCGCAGCTGCAGCTGTACTTTTTCCCAATGCTTGCCTGCCTGCTACTGCTGATGGCCTGCTACTACCGCGCAGAGCTGGGCGTAAAACCGGCCAGCTGCCGGCAGTACGTGTTTTTCAGCCAAGCAGCGCTGTTCTGCTGCTTAATCGCTCTTGCAACCCCGGACCGGCTGTTCTATCTGTCCGCCGCTGCGTGGCTTGCCACTGACCTGTGCGCCTACACGGAGCGCGCCGAGGAGGAAATGTAATGTTTTTGCCGGCAGAAGCCCTGCTGTGTATCGAGACTTTAGAGCGCGCCGGCTTTGAAGCCTACGCCGTGGGCGGCTGTGTGCGGGATTCCCTGCTGGGTCTGACCCCACAGGATTACGACCTTTGCACCAACGCCACCCCGGAGCAGACAATAGGCCTGTTTGGTGCGTACCGACTGGTGCGCAGCGGCGAAAAGCACGGCACCATCGGCGTGGTGCTGGGACAGCAGGTGCTGGAAATCACCACCTTCCGCACCGAGGGCGGTTATCAAGACAGCCGCCACCCGGACTGGGTGCGGTTTGTTACCGATGTGGAATCGGATTTGGCCCGGCGGGATTTTACCGTCAACGCGATGGCATACAGCCCCGCCCGGGGGTATATTGACCCCTACGGCGGCCGGCAGGATTTGGAAAACAAGGTTTTGCGGGCGGTGGGTCAGCCGGAGCAGCGCTTTACAGAGGACGCGCTGCGTATCTTACGGGGCGTGCGCTTTGGGGTGCGTTTTGGTCTGACCCCGGACAACGCAACCTTGCAAGCAATGAAAGACCTTGCCCCCGCTATGGACAAGCTGGCGCGGGAGCGTGTCTTTGGCGAATTATGTAAACTTCTCCCTCTGGTCAGCGCCAGGGATTTGGCCGACTACCGGGAAATTTTGACCCAAGCTGTGCCGGCGCTTGCCCCCTGTGTGGACTTTTTGCAGCACAACCCCCACCATCTCTACGACGTCTACACCCACACCGCCCAGGTGGTGGAGGCCTGTCCGCCGGATTTGGCGCTGCGCTGGGCGGCGCTGCTCCACGATTGCGGCAAGCCCCAATGCTTTACCTTAGACGAAACCGGCAGAGGGCATTTTCACGGTCACGCCAAGGTCAGCGCCGAAAAAGCTGAGCAGACCCTCTTGCAGCTGAAAGCACCCAACGCCCTGCGGGAGCGGGTGGTCTTTTTAATTGCCCACCATATGACGCCCCTTGCGCCGGATAAGCGGCTGCTTCGCCGTTGGCTGGGCAAGCACGGGAAAAGCGCCCTTTATGACCTGCTTACCCTGCAGGAGGCGGATTTCGGCGGCAAAGGCGTCGGGGAAGAATCCGAGGAATTCAGAACGATCCGCTCTCTTTTACAGGAGGTTTTGGAGGAAGAGGCCTGTCTGACGGTGAAGGATTTGTCTGTCAGCGGACAGGATTTGCTGTCTGTTGGCTTTGCCCCCGACCCCTGTCTGGGCGCGTGTCTGAATTACCTTTTGGAGCAGGTACAGGACGGTGTTCTTCCCAACGAACATACGGCTCTGCTCACCGCAGCCGAAGCCTTTTTAAGGAGGCAGCTATGACCAAAAATCCCCTGTCCGTGGGTCTGCTTGCCCACGTGGACGCAGGAAAAACCACCCTGTCCGAGGCGCTCCTCTACCGCAGCGGTGTCCGCCGGACACTGGGGCGGGTAGACCACGGCGATGCCTTTTTGGACACCCACGATTTAGAGCGCAGCCGGGGCATCACCATTTTCTCCAAGCAGGCGGTTTTGGAAACGGACAGCCGATTCATCACCCTTGTTGACACCCCCGGCCACGTGGATTTTTCCACCGAGGCGGAGCGGGTGCTGCCCATTTTGGACTGCGCGGTGCTGGTCATCAGCGCCACCGACGGGGTGCAATCCCACACCCGCACATTGTGGAAACTCCTTGACCGCTACGGTGTTCCCACCCTTTTGTTCATCAGCAAAATGGATCTGTCCCGGCAGGACAAGGGCGCACTGCTTGATGCTTTGCAAGAAAACTTAAGCGCCGGCTGTGTGGATTTTACCGCGCCCGACACCCAGATAAACGAGGCTGCCGCCCTGTGCGACGAGGGTGTGTTGGAGACCTTTCTGGAGACGGGCGCTGTCTCTACCCAAGCTATCCGGGAACTGATTGCCCGCCGGAAGCTGTTCCCCTGCTGCTTCGGCTCGGGACTGAAGGCCGAGGGTGTAGACCGCTTGCTGGAAGTGCTTAACGACTATGCCCCCGCTCCCACCTACCCAAAGGATTTCGGCGCAACTGTGTACAAAATCTCCCGTGACCCCCAAGGCAATCGCCTGACCTGGCTAAAGGTCACCGGCGGAAGCCTGCAGGTGCGGGATTCCATAAGTTATGTAAACCAAAAAGGCGATACCCTTACGGAAAAAGCCGTCCAGCTGCGGCTGTACTCCGGAGATAAATTCACCCCCTGTCAGCAAGTCCTGCCCGGACAGCTGTGCGCCGTCACCGGCCTGTCGGAGACCCGCGCCGGACAGGGACTGGGCAGTCAGGCTGCCCTGACCGCGCCCCTTTTGGAGCCGGTAATGACCTACCGGCTGCAGCTGCCCGAGGGCTGTGACCCCCACAGCGCCGTCCCTAAGCTGCGCCAGCTGGAGGAGGAAGACCCCTGCCTGCACCTGCTGATGGCCGGAGAGCAAATTCACGTGCAGATTATGGGCAGTATCCAGTTGGAGGTGCTGCACAGTCTTATTTTGCAGCGGTTTTCTATGGACGTGACCTTTTCTGACCCCCGGATTGCCTACAAAGAGACCATTGCCGCCCCTGCCGTGGGCGTTGGACACTTTGAGCCCCTGCGCCACTACGCGGAGGTGCATTTGCAGCTCGAGCCGCTCCCCCGGGGCAGCGGACTGGTGTTTGACACCCAATGCTCCCAGGACGTGCTGAGCGGCACTTACCAGCGGCTGATTCTGTCCCACCTGTCGGAGAAAATGCACCGGGGCGTCCTCACCGGCGCGCCCATTACCGATATGAAGCTGACACTGCTTACCGGCAAGGCCCACCTCAAGCACACCGAGGGCGGCGACTTCCGGGAGGCGACCTATCGGGCGGTGCGGCAGGGTCTGATGCGGGCCCAGTCGGTACTGCTGGAGCCGTGGTACCAGTTCATTCTCACCGTGCCCACCCCGCAGGT
The DNA here is from genome assembly GCA_045635645.1 of Faecousia sp. Classification (GTDB taxonomy): domain Bacteria; phylum Bacillota; class Clostridia; order Oscillospirales; family Oscillospiraceae; genus Faecousia. The sequence continues at coordinate 6,205 of JAZTWB010000011.1, forward strand.
GGGGCGGGCCATCAACGATATTCGCGCTATGTGCGGAGAATTCGACGGACCGGAGACCTATGGCGCGGACAGTACCCTCACCGGCATTGTGCCTGCCGCGGAGATAGGCGACTACGCCACACAGGTTGCCGCCTACACCCAGGGCACAGGCCGCCTGCAGCTAACCTACCACGGCTACGCCCCCTGCCATAACGCAGATGCTGTGGTGGAGGCGCTCTCTTATAATCCGGAGGCGGATTTAGAGAACACGCCGGACTCGGTATTCTGCGCCCACGGCGCAGGCTTCACCGTGAAATGGTACGAAGTGGAAAATTATATGGACATCACAAAATAAACGGAGGTTACGCTATGCACAAGAAAACGGATTTTATCCACAAAACCCTGCATTTTCTGGAATTTATCATCGCCATTATCACCTTGGTAGTGCTGGTGGGAATGCTGGGAATGGAAATTTACCGGATGTTCACCGTAGATGGGTATTTTGCCACTATCCATACATATCTGCACAATATTCTGACCCTTGTCGTGGGACTGGAATTTGTGCGAATGCTGCTGGATATGACCCCCGCCAACACCCTGGAGGTGCTGATTGTGGCAATCGCCCGGCAGGTCATTATTGCCCACGACAACCCCTGGAGCAATGTAGCCAGCGTGCTGTGTATCGCAGGTCTGTTCGCAATCCGCCGCTTCCTGATTCCCAAGAGCGAAATGACCATCGAGCTGTCGGAGGTATCCGAGGCTGCGGAAACCGAGGAAGAGGCGCTTTCCCTATAATTTTTCCCAAAAAGGGTTGACAAACGGCAGTTTCTTCGTTATAATGAAGCCTGCCTTTGGACGATTAGCTCAGCTGGCTAGAGCATCCGCTTGACGTGCGGAAGGTCATAGGTTCGAGTCCTATATCGTCCACCAATAAAAAAGACACCACCCATTCGGGTGGTGTTCTTTTTTATTTTGGTGGGACGATGGACTCGAACCCATCTAAATGCGGCGCGGACGAGCGCCGCCGCCGAGGGCTGGGCCGAGGCGCACCTTTATTTTCTTTCGCTTGCGAAAGAAAATGCAAATCGAGTCCTATATCGGCCTTTCTTCCTGTTTACATTTCGGTGAGTGTGGACACTCTGCATCATTGCAACTCGCACAACCTTCCATATTCGAGTCCACAAAACAGCATATCATATAAGCACACCCATCACAGCAACATTCTATCCCCTTATGTGTACCGTTTCCAAGGCAGTCCTTTCCCATATTGCCCGGTGTGAGAACTGTTCCCGTTATATCTATTATCATTGTAAATCCCCCTAATTAAATATATTCTCTTAACATTATATAATGTAATAGTCTATATGTAAAGCGGAATACTACGATATTATCTCATCAAAACATAACTGATGGGAGGATACTATGGTTAAGCTCAATGTTTTGGAATTATTGAAGCAACAGGGAAAGACAAAGTACTGGCTGTACAAGCAGCTGGGTATGAGTTACCAGAACTTCAACAGAATGATTCACAACGAAACCAAGTCCATTCAGTATGAGAACATCGAGGCAATGTGTCTGCTGCTGAACTGCACCCCCAACGAATTGCTGATTTTTACTGACGAATAATCGGAACACCACACCCTCCCGGTGTGGTGTTTTTTACTGCCGCCGCTTTACTTTTCCCCCTTTCTGTGCTACTATGGATTCAACTCTCCTACAAAAAGAGACAAGGAGGCAAGCCTTATGACAGAATTTTTAGATTCCTTCTTTGACGCCATCGCCTGGCCAATGGAGCCGTTCCCCTCTTATGGCGCGTTCCACATTCTCTACACCCTCATCGGCTTTGCTCTCTGCGGCTTTGCCGCGTGGAAGCTGCGGAATGTCTCCAACAAGACCGCAAACCGAATCCTCTTTGTTATCGGTGTGGTGCTGGCAGCGGGAGAGCTTATGAAACAGTTTTTCTACTACTTTGCCATTCTGGACCGGGAGTACTCCTGGGGGGATTTCCCCTTCCAGCTGTGCAGCGTGCCTCTGTACCTGTGTCTCATCGCCCCCTGTCTGAAGGAGGGCAAGCTCCAGCGGGGAATGTACAGCTTTATGGTGCTGTATAACCTGTTGGGCGGCGCCATCGCCTTTACAGAGCCGTCGGGCCTGCTGCTGGATCGGTGGTTTTTGACCGCCCACGCCTGTATCTGGCATATGCTGCTGGTGTTTATCGGACTGTTTTTGTGCTTCTCCAAGCGGGGCGGCAACCAAAAGTCCGACTACTGGGGTGCAACCTACACCTTCCTTGCCCTGTGTGCCGTCGCCTTTGGTCTGAACTGCTTTGTGCAGTACGGTCTGGGCAAGGGAATGAATATGTTCTTCGTTGGCCCGGGCGATTCCCCGCTGATTGTTTTCAAGCAGTTCTCCCAGTGGTTTGGCTGGTACATTAACACCCCCATTTACATCTTCGCCGTGTGTCTGGGCGCTTACTTGGAATTTCTGCTGATTTACTACCTGCAAAACAAACAGCTGCCTATTCGTAAAAAGCAGACTGTCAGCACTCCATAAGGAAGTATTGGTTTTGAACGGTTCCTGTCCGATTCTTTCGGTTGGACAGGGATTTTTGTTACGGAAAGCTTGTTTCCGTTTAATTAGGAGGTATGATATGGTTGCCAAGAAAATGTTACAGTTAGGCCGAAACAATTCGGTCATTCGCGACATTGCGGAATACGGCAAAGAAAGATGCAACGAAATCGGCTCTGAAAATGTATTCGATTTTAGCATTGGCAACCCCAATGTACCCGCCCCTCAGATTGTAACTGACACCTTGCAGGCCCTGCTGAAAACAACGCCTGCCGAACAGTTGCACGCTTACACCTCTGCGCCCGGCGATTTCGGCGTCCGCCAGGCAGTTGCGCAGTATGTGAAAAAAACCTTTGATTATCCTGCAAGGGCGGAATATGTTTATATGACCGCAGGCGCATCGGCATCTTTGGCGATTTCTCTGAACGCCATTGCCGAGCCTGACGATGAAGTGATTGTATTTGCGCCTTATTTCCCGGAGTATCGGGTATTTATAGAAAAAACCGGTGCGAAATTTGTGGCAGTGAGCAGCGCGGAAAAGACCTTCCAAATCGATAAAAATGCGCTGGAGGCAGCCGTCAACGAGCACACAAAGGCAGTGATTGTGAATTCTCCCGGCAACCCCACCGGTGTGGTTCTGAGCCGGGAAAGCATTGAAGCGATTGCCGCTGTTCTGACACAGAAGGCGGAGCTGTACAGCCACCCCATTTATCTGATTGCAGACGAGCCTTACCGGGAACTGGTATATGGGGATACCCAAGTGCCCTATATTCCCCTTTTCTACAAAAACACAATTGTCTGTTACTCTTTTAGTAAGTCCCTGTCCCTGCCCGGTGAGCGAATCGGCTATATTCTTGTCTCCTCCGAAGCGGAGGATGCCGACGCGGTGTTTGACGCTGTGTGCGGCGCGGGCAGAGCGCTGGGTTACATCTGCGCGCCAAGCCTGCTGCAGCAGCTTGTGAAATCCTGTCTGGGAATGACTTCCGACATTTCTATTTATGACGAAAACAGAAAGCTGCTGTACACCGCGCTGAAAGAGTACGGTTTTGAAGCGGTATATCCGGACGGCGCATTCTACCTGTTCTTAAAATCGCCGGAGCCGGATGCCAACGCGTTCTGCGAAAAGGCAAAGCAATTTGATTTGCTGCTGGTACCGGCAGACAGCTTTGGCGCTCCCGGCTATGTGCGCATTGCCTACTGCGTTACAACAGAGCAAATCCGTCGCAGTCTGCCGGCATTCCGCAAACTTGCAGAAGCGTATATAGGAGAATAAAAAATGGACCTTTTACAAGAAGCCAGAGAAATCATCAACAATGTGGATACCCAGATGGCAGACCTTTTCGTGCAGCGTATGCGCGCGGCTGAGATGGTTGCCCAGTATAAAAAGGCCCACGGTATGCCCATTTTGGACGCGGAGCGGGAAGCGGCCGTCATTCGCAACGGCTCTGCCCGGGTGGAAGACGAAACCCTGCGGGAGTACTACATCGATTTTATGCGCAATACGATGGCTGTTTCCCGTCAGTATCAACAGCGGCTTTTGCACGGTATGAAGGTGGCCTACAGCGGAACGGAAGGCGCGTTTGCCCATATTGCCGCAGACAAGCTGTTCCATAATGCAGAGAAAATCCCTTATACGGACTTTAAGACAGCCTACAACGCCGTGGTAAACGGCGAATGTGACGCGGTTGTCCTTCCTCTGGAAAACAGCTACGCGGGGGAAGTGGGTCAGGTTACCGACCTGATGTTCTCCGGTCCTTTGTATGTAAACCACATTCTGCCCCTGTCCGTCACCCACGATTTGCTATCTGTGGAGGGTGCTACTGTGGACACAATCAAGACCGTGGTGAGCCACCCTCAGGCGCTGTCCCAGTGCGACGATTTTATAAGAGCCCACGGCTACAGCCAGATGCCCTATGCCAATACCGCATTGGCCGCAAAGTATGTTGCGGAGCTGAACGATCCCACCGTTGCCGCAATTGCCAGCAGCGAAAGCGCTGAAAAATTCGGCTTAAAGCTGCTTGCAGAGGGCATTAACCGCTCTTCGGTGAATACCACCCGTTTTGCGGTGCTTTCCCGTGCCGAAAACCGGAACATCAGCAAACAGCACGGCGCCCATTTCATTTTGGTGTTTACCGTACGCAACGAAGCCGGCTCTCTGGCACAGGCGCTGAATGTCATCGGCTCCTACGGCTTTAATATGCGCACCCTGCGCAGCCGCCCGATGGGAGAGCTTCTGTGGCAGTACTATTTCTACGTGGAAGCAGAGGGCAACATCCACAGCGACGACGGCGAAAAAATGCTGAAGAGGCTGAGTGTATACTGCGACAAGGTCAAGTGCGTCGGCTCTTTTACATAAGGTGAACACTATGGAAATTACTGTTGAATTAGGGCAAAACAGCTACAATATCACCATTGAGCGGGGCGGTTTGGCACAGGCTGACCGTTTTATGCAGCTTGACCGCAAGGTGCTGGTTGTAACCGACAACGGTGTACCCGAAATATATGCAAAAACAGTGGCTGCCTGCTGCGCTGCGCCTGTGATTGTAACCCTCCCCCAAGGCGAAAGCAGCAAAAATCTGCAGAATTTTGAGCTGCTTTGCCGCACAATGCTGCAAAACGGTTTTACCCGCACAGACTGCGTGGTTGCCGTTGGCGGCGGCGTGGTTGGCGATTTGGCAGGCTTTGCCGCGTCCGCCTTTATGCGGGGCATTGATTTTTACAACATTCCCACCACGGTTTTATCTCAGGTGGATTCCTCCGTCGGTGGCAAAGTGGCTATCGACTTGGACGGCATTAAAAACTGCGTGGGCGCGTTCCATCAGCCCAAGGCGGTGCTGATTGACCCGGAGGTGCTAAGCACCTTGCCCCAGCGCCAAATCGCAAACGGTCTTGCCGAAGCGGTGAAAATGGCGGTCAACTTCGACGAGGGCGTCCTTTCCCTGTTTGAACGGGACGACTACCTCTCTCATATTGACGAAATTATTGCGGCATCTTTGCGCATCAAAGCCGCCGTTGTAAAGGCGGATGAAAAGGAATCCGGTCTTCGCCGCGTGCTGAACTTTGGTCACACCATCGGTCACGGCATTGAAACCGCCACAGGCTTGTATCACGGCGAATGTGTGGCTTTGGGTATGCTTCCTATGTGCAGCGACGCACTTCGCCCCAGAGTGAAAGCCATTCTGGAAAGACTGCACCTTCCCACCTCCTGCTCTGCAGACCCGGAGACGGTGTGGGAGGCAATGTCCCACGACAAAAAGCGCTCCGGCGATACCATTACTGTGGTCTACGCCCCCGCAGCCGGCAGCTTTGAGCTGCGGTCTATGCCCATTGCGGACCTGAAAGCGACGGTCTTTGCATTTCTGAGTAAAAAGGAGTAACGGGTTATGAAAAACACCTTCGGTCGAAATCTGGCAGTCACACTGTTCGGTGAGAGCCACGGCCCGGCAATCGGCGCTGTGCTGGACGGACTTTGCCCGGGTCTTCCCGTGGATGAAGAGAACATTCGCAGAATGCTGCAACTCCGGCAGCCCGGCGGCGCGATTTCCACAGCAAGGCAGGAAGAAGATGCCTTCCAGATTATCAGCGGCGCTGTAAACGGGGTCACCACCGGCACGCCCCTGACCATTCTGATACCCAATCAAGATACCAAAAGCGGTGACTATGCTCAAATGCAGGCGCTGATGCGACCCGGTCACGCGGACTACCCCGCCCAGTGCAAATACCACGGCTATCAGGATACCCGGGGCGGCGGACATTTCTCCGGTCGGATCACCGCAGCGTTGGTTGCCGCCGGTGCCATCTGCCACAGCGCTTTGCAGGCAAAGGGCATTTTCATCGGCACCCATATTTCCCGCTGCGCCGGTATTCCCGACCGCAGCTTTGAGAACTTAAATGCTGACATTCAGACCCTTTCTGCCGCCCTGTTCCCTGTTTTGGATACTGCTGCAGGCGAAAAAATGCGCTCTGCCATCTTGGCAGCCAAGGAAGACTGCGACAGTGTAGGCGGCGTTTTGGAGACCGCCATTACCGGTCTGCCCGCCGGCGTAGGCGAGCCTTGGTTTGACACCTTTGAAGGTATGCTGTCGCACATCCTGTTCTCCGTTCCGGCAGTCAAGGGTGTGGAATTCGGCGACGGCTTTGCCCTTGCCGATATGAGAGGCAGCGAAGCAAACGACCAGCTACGCTACGAAGAGGGCAAGGTTGTATCCCAGCGCAACCACGGCGGCGGTATCGGTGGCGGCATTACCAGCGGTATGCCGGTGATTTTCCGCTGCGCCGTCAAGCCTACTGCCTCTATTGCCAAAAAGCAGCAGACCATAGACATTGTGCAGAAGGAAAATGCGGATTTGGAAATCAAGGGTCGCCACGACCCGGCCATCGTACACCGGGCGCGCATCGTCATTGATGCGGTGACGGCAATTGCGGTCTATGATATGCTGTCCGGCCGCTTTGGCACAGATTATTTTAAGAAAGAAGATTGACTTATGCAATACGGCTGCATCGGTGAGCATTTAAATCACAGCTTTTCCAAAGAGATTCACGCCCAGCTGCAGGATTATCTGTATGCGCTGCAAGAAATCCCAATGGGCGCGCTGGATGCGTTTATGACAAAGCGGGATTTTAAGGCCATCAATGTGACCATTCCCTATAAACAGGACGTAATTCCTTACCTGAAAGAGGTGGACGCCACCGCGGCTGCCATTGGCGCAGTAAACACCATTGTGAACCGAAACGGCTCCCTTTACGGCTACAACACCGACTTTGGGGGTATGGCAGACCTGATCCGGCGGACGGGCATTGACCTAAAGGGCAAAAAGGTCTTGATTTTAGGCACCGGCGGCACATCCAAAACCGCTATGGCAGTGGCGCAGCATATGGGCGCGGCTTCCGTTTGGAAGGTCAGCCGCAGCGCAAAGCCCGGTGTGCTTACCTACGAGGACGTGCTTGCAGCGCATTTGGATGCCCAGGTTTTCATCAACACCACACCCCGGGGTATGTTCTCCCGGGAGAGCGGTATGCCCATCGACCCGGGTCTGTTCCCCAACCTCTGCGGCGCAATTGACGCGGTCTATAATCCGCTGCGCACGGAGTTTGTTCTGAAAGCCCGCAGTATGGGCGTACCTGCCGCCGGCGGACTGTATATGCTGGTGCGCCAGGCGGTGCTGGCTTCGGAGATTTTCCTAAACACCAAATATCCGGACGCCACCACGGAAGAAGTGTACCGCAAAATCAAGGTAAGCAAGGAAAACATCGTGCTGACCGGTATGCCGGGCAGCGGCAAATCCACAGTAGGAAAAATGCTGTCTGAAGAACTAAAGCGTCCTTATCTGGACACGGATTTGCTGATTGAAGAAAAAATCGGCGCAGCTCCCGCCCAAATCATTGCCCAACAGGGCGAAGCAGCATTCCGGGATATAGAAAGCGACATCATCCGGGAGGTTTCCGCCCAAACCGGCAGTATCATTGCCACCGGCGGCGGCGCGATTCTGCGCCGGGAAAATATAGACGCACTCCGAATGAACGGAAAGCTTTTCTTCTTAGACCGTCCTGTGGAGCAGCTGCTTCCCACGGCTGACCGCCCCCTGTCTTCCACGAAAGAGGCTGTTTTGCAGCGCTATCACGAGCGCTATCCCACCTACGTTGCCACGGCGGACGTAATCATCGAAAACAGCGGCACACCAGCTGCGGCGGCGCAGCGTGTGAAAAAGGAGTTTTTGAAATGAACATTCTGGTAATCAACGGACCGAATCTCAATATGCTGGGAATCCGGGAGCCTGCCCTTTACGGCTCCGGCACCTATGAGGCGCTGTGCAAGCAGATACAGGCCTATTGCGACGAAAAAAATATCAAGGTAGAATTTTACCAGTCCAACCACGAGGGCGCGCTGGTGGACCGGATTCAAAAGGCCTATTTTGACAAGGCAGACGGCATCGTAATCAATCCCGGCGCCTATACCCACACCAGCATCGCCCTGCTGGACGCGGTAAAATCCGTCTGCATTCCCACCGTGGAGGTGCATATTTCCAAGGTGGAGGAGCGGGAAGACTTCCGGCAGGTCAGCTTTATCCGCGCCGCCTGCGTGGCAACTATCACCGGCAAGGGCTTTGCCGGCTATCTGGAAGCAATCGATATTTTAACGGAGAAGCAGGTATGAAAGTTTCCATTCGGCCCGGAAAGGCCATAGGCACAGTCCCTGCGCCCCCCTCCAAAAGTATGGCGCACCGGCTGCTGATTTGCGCCGGCCTTTCCCGCGGCGTCAGCCATATCCGCGGCGTGGACTTTAACGAGGACATTCTGGCGACCATTGACTGCCTGCAGGCTTTGGGCGCAGTGTGTACCGTTGATGGTGATACGGTGAGCGTTACCGGTGTAAATCTCAGCAAGGCAGCGCCCACGCAGACTCTTTCTTGCCGGGAAAGCGGCAGCACCCTGCGGTTTTTCATTCCCCTTGCGCTGCTCTGCGGCAACCGTGTATCCTTTACAGGCACGCAAAAGCTGCTGTCAAGACCCCTTGCGGTCTATGAAAATTTATGTAAAGAGCAGGGGTTTTTGTTTACGCATACCGGTCAGTCCCTGCAGGTGCAGGGCTGCTTGACCGGCGGTACTTATCAAGTTCCCGGTAATATCAGCAGCCAGTTTATTACCGGTCTGCTGTTTGCACTGCCGCTGACGGACGGCGACAGCTATATTTCCCTTACCACGCCCCCCGAGAGCAAAAGCTATATCGACCTGACCTTGCAGGCGCTAAACGCCTTCGGCGTGAGCGCCCGGTGGCAGGACAGCCGGACAATTTTCGTCCCCGGCGGACAGAAGTACACCGCCACAGATGTGACAGTAGAGGGCGACTATTCCGGCGCGGCCTTTTATGGGGCAATGAACGCACTGGGCTCTGATATTGAAATTACTGGGTTATCCCCGGACAGCTTGCAGGGCGATAAGGTCTATGCCCGGCATTTGCAGAGTCTGTGCGCCGGTCGACCGGAAATTGATATTTCCGACTGCCCGGATTTGGGACCCGTTCTGTTTGCGGTGGCCGCGGCCAAAAACGGCGGCGTGTTCACCGGCACCCGCAGACTGAAGCTCAAAGAAAGTGACCGGGCAGCGGCTATGGCAAAGGAGCTTTCCGCCTTTGGCACAAAGGTTACGGTGGAAGAAAATGCCGTCACCGTCACGCCGGTGGCTTTTCACGCCCCGGACAGAGTCCTCTGCGGTCACAACGACCACCGCATCGTGATGTCGCTGGCGGTGCTTCTGATGCTGACCGGCGGAGAAATTGACGGCGCGCAGGCGGTGCGCAAAAGCTTCCCCGACTTTTTTGAGAAGCTAAAACAACTGGGAATTGAGGTGCAGACCAATGAAACTGACAAATGACAAGAAAATACTCATCGTTGGTCTGGGACTTATCGGCGGCAGCTATGCCAAGGCGCTGGTGAAAAAGGGCTATCGGGTAAGCGCCATTACCAGAAGCGCATCTACGATTGAATACGCTTTGGCCCACGGAATTATTTCAGAGGGCACTACGGATATTGACCCCCAGCTGATTGGCAGCGCGGATATTATTGTGTTTGCCCTTTACCCTGCCGTGCTGACAGACTGGATTGAACAAAACCAAAAGCACTTCAAGCCCGGCGCGATTCTCACGGATGTGACCGGCGTGAAGTGCTGTGTGGTGTACGATATTCAGAAGATGCTGCGCAGGGATGTGGAGTTTATCGGCGCCCACCCTATGGCAGGCCGAGAGGTCTATGGCATTGAAAACAGCGACGAGACCATTTTCAAAAATGCCAACTACATTGTTACCCCTACCGGGAAAAATACAGAGGCTGCCACCGCACTGTGTGAGCAGCTGGGTTGGGAGCTGGGCTTTGCCCGGGTATCCCGTCTTTCTCCCGAAAAGCACGATGATATGATTGGCTTTTTGTCTCAGCTGACCCACTGTATTGCCATTGCGCTTATGAACTGCAATGACACACCAGGTATGGAGGCCTATACCGGCGACTCCTTCCGGGACTTGACCCGGATTGCCCGCATTAACGACCGGATGTGGTCAGAGCTTTTTATGTGCAACCGGGAGCAGCTTTTGCAGCATATGGACGCATTCTCCGAAAGCTTTGACGCATTGCGCACAATGCTGGAAACCGGCGACGTGGAGGGTATGCGGGAGGCGATGCGCAAATCCACCGTCCGGCGGGCGCTGTTTGATAAAAAATAACTGACGCGAGGTAGATTCAATGAATTTGGATTTCAAAAGAAAATTGCCGATTCCAAAATATGTGAAAGAGGAGTTTCCTCTCAGCGAGGAAATGATCCGGGTGAAAGCCGCGCGGGACGAGGAAATCAAAGCGGTATTTAACGGCACGTCCGATAAATTTCTTCTGGTCATCGGCCCTTGCTCTGCCGACCACAGCGAATCGGTATTGGAATATATTTCCCGGCTGCGCAAGGTGGCGGATCAGGTGTCTGACAAGATTATTATGATCCCCCGTGTGTACACCAACAAACCCCGGACCACCGGTCAAGGCTATAAGGGAATGCTCCACCAGCCGGACCCGGATGCCAAGCCGGATATGTATAAGGGTCTGGTGGCCATTCGCGAGCTGCATATGACCGCCCTGCGGGATTACGGTTTTTCCTGCGCCGACGAGATGCTGTACCCGGAAAACCACCGTTACCTCTCGGACCTGCTTGCCTATGTGGCCATCGGCGCCCGTTCGGCGGAAAATCAGCAGCACCGGCTGACCGCCAGCGGCTTGAACATCCCGGTCGGCATCAAAAATCCCACCAGTGGTGATCTGGTGGTGATGATGAACGGTATTACCGCCGCCCAGTCCGCCCATACTTTCATATACCGCGGCTGGGAGGTGGAGAGCGAGGGCAATCCCTATACCCACGCCATCTTGCGGGGCTATGTGGATTACGCCGGCAGAAGCATCTCCAATTATCACTATGAGGATTTGCTGCGGACAGACGAGCTGTATGCCCAGTCCGGTCTTGCCAATCCCTCTGTTATCGTGGATACCAACCACAACAACTCCGGCAAGCAGTATTTGGAGCAGATTCGAATTGCAAAGGATGTTGTCCACAGCCGCAACCAGAACGCTGACATTAAGCGGTTGGTTAAGGGTTTGATGATTGAAAGCTATATTGAAGACGGCGCGCAAGGCGTCCACGAGCATACCTTTGGCAAATCGATTACCGACCCCTGTCTGGGTTGGGAAAAGACGGAGCAGCTGATTTTTGACATTGCGGAAAAGCTGTAAGCACAACAAACCCCCACCGGATTTGAACTGCCCCAGTTTGTGCGGACAGCACAAAAAAGCCCCATGTAGGAAATATTAAGTTTTAAGCGGAGTGGCGCAGCGTCAGCGGCGCCACTCCAGTTTTATTCTGGATGCGCTCGTGGTTGTAAAAGTGAATGTATC
>JAZTWB010000012.1:0-3037 GCA_045635645.1 Faecousia sp.
GGGGGAGTCCCGTCTGGCGGCTGTGCACATAAAATGCTCCTTAAGACCTGCAAATTTCCCCTCCGATGCCCGCCTGTTATAGGCGGCAAAGGTGCCGGGAATATCCACGTTCTTGGGGCAAGGCATACAGTAACCGCAGCCGGTGCAGCCAACCTTCATATTGGCGTTGATGGCCTTGACCACGCGGGAAAGCATCTGCTCCTCCTGCTGACCCAGCTCACCAACCTCCGTGGTGGAAGCGGTTTGCACATTGTCAGCAAGCATTTCCATAGAGTTCATACCCGACAGTACGCAGGTGACCTCCTTCTGATTCCACAGCCACCGCAGCGCCCACTGGGCGGGTGTGCGTCTAAGGGGATGCTCTGCAAACGCATCCAGCGCAGCCTGGGGCAGGCGGTTGACCAGCTTGCCGCCCCGCAGCGGCTCCATAATAATAACAGGAAGTCCCTTTTCGTGGGCGTAGTGCAGTCCCCTGCGCCCGGCCTGGGTGTGTTCGTCCATATAGTTGTACTGAATCTGGCAGAAATCCCAGTCATAGGCGTCCACCAGTCTGCAGAACATATCGGTGTTGCCGTGGTAGGAAAAGCCGATCTGGCGAATGGCGCCGGAGCGTTTTTTCTCCTCCAAAAACTCCAATATCCCCAGCTTTTTCAGCCGCTCCCAAGTCTGCACATCGGTGAGCATATGCATTAAGTAGTAGTCGATGTAGTCGGTCTTCAGCCGCTTTAAGTGTTCCTTGAAGAGCTTTTCCATACCCTCCCGGGATTTGATTAAGTAATGGGGCAGCTTGGTTGCGATATAGACCTTTTCCCGAACGTTGTTTTTGGAGAAGATTTCTCCCAGCGCTGCCTCACTGCCGGGGTAAATGTAGGCGGTGTCAAAATAATTGACGCCCGCATCGATGGCGGCAAGCACCTCCCGCTCCGCCTCCTGCATATCGATTCCCGCGCCGCTGCGCTGAAAACGCATACAGCCGAAGCCCAGCGCGGAGATGTCATTTCCGTATTTATCCTTGCGGTATTTCATACTTTTACCCCTCTCTTTTCCTTATAATAGCCCAAAAATGCCACAATTTCCGCAATCAAACACACCGGCAGCGCTGCGAAAATGTCCACCACGGAATGCTGCTTGGTAAAGGCAACCGACAGGCACACCATAATCACAAAGACGGTCACGATGACCTTTACATACCACGCCGCGGACTTTTCCTTCAGCCAGGCGGAGGCGATACCCAGAGAGTATGCCACGTGCAGCGACGGGCAGACACCGGTATTGGTGTCGGCGGCGTAGATAAGACCCATAATCCAGGTCAGCACATTTTCTCGGGGAAAGGTCTCCGGACGCAGATCCTGCCGGGTGGGAAACACGATATAACAAATCATTGCCAAGCCTTGGGTAATCATAATATACGTCTGCAGACCCCTGAAATTCTCAATGCTATACAGAAGAAAATAGCCCAGTGACAGGACAATCAGCACGTACCAACCCACATAAAAAATGACAAAAAACTCGTTGAAAGGAACCAAATCGTCCAACTTGCACCACACAGGGTAGCAGTCTTCCGCCGGAATCAGATTCTCCGTAAGAAAGTACAACACAAAATACACGAGCCAACCCGACAGCAAAAGCAGATGTCGGTATTGGGGGCTTGTGATATTGTTAAGACGCAGGGCTCTGTAATCAACCACAGGTTTTCTCATTTTCGTCACCTCTGTTGGGGATATTGTAGGGGTATTCCCGTTTGGGAACATTGGGATAGGGCACTACCCTGTGTAGCGGCTGGCTGTCAGCAAGCTTCGTAATTTCAGCCATTAAATAATCGCAAATCTGCCTGCGCTGCTCCTCCATCGGCAAGTCCGGACAAAAGTCTATGGATTTGCCGATAAACATCTTTTTAAGCGTCGGCGCAATGTACAGCGGCGCAAAGGCAAGGGCCTTTCCCGTGCGCTTGTAATGCAGCTTTGCCACGTCGACAAAGCGGTCTTGAAATTGGTACACAATATGGTTATGGGGATCGTAGCACTCCGGAAAAATAATGACGTTCTCCCCTGATTCCAGTGCAGAAAGGGTGTGTTTGAAGGTGGTAAGCAGGCGGTTATCCCGAAAGACCGCAATGGTGTCGGCGTTGGTAAACACGCAGGCAGAAACAGGGGCAATCACGTAGGAAAGCAGCCTGTAAAACCAATGGGTCCACTTGGGCTTTCCGCTCCAGAAGTCCTCAAAGGCATACGCGGGCACTTCCTTCAGATACATCATCTGGTACGCGCACCAGGTCTTTCTCTTCCCGGGAAAATACAGCTCGGCGCAGATAGGGCCGTTCATCTGGGTATGGTTGCCCACCACGATGCACGGCTCAGTCGGCAGATTCTCCACGCCCTCTACGGTAATTTTCGGATAGAACACCCACACGAAAAACCGAATGATGCGGTAGCAGATATAGGAAAACCTGTTCTTTTTCATGCCTGCGCTTCCTCTCAATGTAACAGATGTAGCTATTATAGCACAAAATCCTCCTGCGTGCATCAAATAATTATTAACGAGGCTTTTACCTCCCGGTAAAAGCCTCGTTTTACTTCTCTGCAGGATTACTGCTCCTCTTCCGCTGCCGCTACCGGCACCTTGCGGACAACTGCAGTTTCCACCTGATAGTTATGCATCTTGGTCACGCTGATGTGCAGGCCCTCCAACTCCACGATGTCGTCCACCTCGGGGGAAGTGCCCAGATGGTGGAACACAAGGCCATTGAGGGTGTCGTACTCTTCCGATTCCAGCGCCATCTCCAGCACCTGGGACAGCTCCTCCAACAGCACACTGCCCTCTGCCTGCCAGACGTTTTCCTCCAGCTGGATAATCGCCTCGGCGATCTCCTCCTCCGGTGTGTCGTCCTCCAAATCGCCCACCAGTTCCTCAATCAGGTCCTTGATGGTGACGATGCCGCTCATTCCGCCGTACTCGTCCAGCACCACCGCAATCTGCTCGTGCTCCTTCTTCATATTCCGGAACAGCACGGCCGCCTTTAACGATTCCGGCACCACAT
>JAZTWB010000013.1:0-4849 GCA_045635645.1 Faecousia sp.
ATAATTGTAAAATTACAGGAAAGGAGAGGTGAATATGGCATTTCCCCCGTCATTTATCGATGAACTGGTTGCCCGCAATCCCATTGAGGATGTGGTAGGGCAGTACGTGACGCTGAAGCGCTCCGGTGCCAATATGTTTGGGCTTTGCCCCTTCCACGGGGAGAAGACCGCCTCCTTTTCCGTAGCACCCGATAAGGGTATTTACTACTGCTTCGGCTGCCATAAGGGCGGCGGCGTGGTGAATTTTATGATGGAGCTGGAGGGACTGAGCTACCCCGACGCGGTACGCTCCCTGGCCAAAAGAGTCGGTATGGAAGTGCCGGAGGACGAGCAGTACCAGAGCCGCTACCGGGCGCAGGAGAGACTGTGGGCGCTGCACAAGGAAGCCGCCCGATTCTTCCACAGTCAGCTCTATGCTCCCGTGGGAAAGGCGGCGCTGGAGTATGCCCTGGGCAGAGGTATGTCCAAGGGAATCCTGACCACCTTCGGCGTGGGCTATGCCCCCGACACCTGGGACAGCCTTGTGAAGGCAATGAAGGAAAAGGGCTACACGGAGCAGGAGCTGATTGACTCCGGTCTGGTGACCCAATCCCAAAAGAACAGGAACATTTTCGACCGTTTCCGGGACAGGCTGATGTTCCCCATCATTGATGTGCGGGGGAACGTCATTGGCTTTGGTGGCAGAACACTGAAAAAGGACGCGGATGTTGCCAAGTACTTAAATTCCCCGGAGACTGCCATTTTCAATAAGCGGAAAAACCTCTTCGGCTTGAATCTTGCCAAGAAGAGCAAGGAAAACAGCCTGATTCTGGTGGAGGGCAACATCGATGTGGTGGCGCTGCACCAGTACGGCTTTGACAATGCGGTGGCATCTCTTGGCACCAGCTTAACAGAAGAGCAGGCGGTTCTGATGACCCGCTATGCAGAGCAGATTATTCTGCTGTACGATTCGGATAAGGCAGGCCAGAACGCCACCGCCCGCGCCATTCCCATTCTGGAAAAGGCAGGCTTGCAGGTGCGGGTGCTCCACGTGCAGGATGCCAAAGACCCGGACGAATTTTTGAAGAAATTCGGCGCAGACAGGTTTAGACTCTTACTATCCGAGTCTGCCAACCGGGTGGAGTATCAGCTTTCCGCAATCCGGTCAAAGTATGATTTGCGGATTGACGATCAGAAAATCCGCTACGTGCAGGAAGCTGCTGAGCTGATTTCCTCACTGGATAGCTCTATAAAGCGGGAGGTCTACGGCGGTCGTGTAGCGGAATCCGCCGGCATCAGCGTTGATGCAATGAAATTGGAGGTAAACAAGGCCTTTAAGCGGCGCGTGGCGCGGGAGAAAAAGCAGCAGGAAAAGATAGATTTGGCGCCGGTGAAGGCACTGCAGCCCAAGGCCCGTTCCATTCGCTATGACAATATGAAATCCGCCTTGGCGGAGGAGAGCGTCATCGCCCAGATTGTGCGGGAGCCTGCCCTTTTGGACGGCTGCCAAGGCCTGCGGGCGGAGCATTTTTCCGCTCCACTGTTGGGCCGGGTGTACAGCCAGCTGCAAACCCGTCACAACCGGGGTATGGAGGTGTCGCTGGGCGTTCTGGAGGACTTGACGCCGGAGGAGGCATCCCATATGGCAGGTATCTGCCAGAAACAGGAAGGCCCTGTGAATGAAACTGCCTTCCGGGATTGCGTAAAAATCATTTTAGAGGAGCAGCAGAGCCGACAGGTCAGCACAGACGATGACCTGCTGGCGCTGAGAAATAAGCTGAAGGAAAGCAAGGGAACGAAAGTATGACCCTTCTGGAAAAGGAAATTCCCGTAAGCCACGGCGACGATGAGGTACAGCAGTACCTGCAGCAGATTCGCACCATTCCCCGTCTGACAGCCGAGGAGGAGCGGGAGCTTGCCAAGCTGTGTGCCGGGGGCGACAGGGAGGCCATTCGCAAAATGGTCAGCGCCAATTTGCGTCTGGTGGTGTCCGTGGCAAAGGAATATGCCGGCCGGGGCGTGCCACTGCTGGATTTGATTCAGGAGGGCAGTATCGGTCTGTTGATTGCCGCCCAAAAATTCGACTATACGCTGGATTACCGGTTTTCCACCTATGCCACCAAATGGATTCGGCAGGGTGTCAGCCGGAGCATTTTGAATCACGCCGGACTCATTCGCGTGCCGGTACATACCGCCGAGCGGATTCGCAAGGTGCTGTCTGTGAAGGCGGCGCTGGAGCAGGAGCTGGAACGGGCGCCGGAGATTGAGGAAATTGCCGCGCGCAGCGGATTTGCCCCCAAAAAGGTAAGCCAGTACCTATCCCTGGTGCCGGAGGTGTGTTCCTTGGACGCCCCCGCCGGCGAGGAGGGAACGCTGGGTCTTCTTTTAGAGGATATCCACGCTCCCCAGCCCCAGGAAGCACTGGTGCGGCAGGAGCTGGAGCATACCTTAGATGCCCTTTTGGGTCAGCTGCCGGAGCGGCAAAGGCTGCTTCTGCGGCTGCGGTTCGGTATGGAGGACGATACCTGCTATTCCTTGGAGGCAATCGGCAAAAAGATGGACATTTCCAAAGAGCGGGCGCGTCAGCTGGAGCATCAGGCGATGGACAAACTCAAGCAGCTTAGCGCCGGTCTTGGATTGGAGGATTTTCTGAACTGATGGAATTTGTATTTGAACAGTCTCCGTGGGAGCTGGCAGTGGAGGCGCTGCGCCCGGGAGACAGTATTTCCGGGGCATATAGTCTGAGCCTGCTGGAAGATATGTCAGAGCAGCAGGTGCAGCAGGCGCTTTTATTGCTGGAAGAAAAGCACATTGCGCTGGATGTTTCCGACTTGCCTAAATTCTCCGGCGGTGAAGCCGCGGTGCGTCTGCGTTTGGAGCAGCAACTGGCAGAAAAAGGCCGGCTGATTGACGGGCTGGAGGAAAATGACCCCCTGCGGCTGTATCTTACGGAGCTGGCGGATATGCCGGCGGGAGATGTTGATGGTTTGGCAAAGCAGTATGCTTCCGGTGACGAAGACGCTGCCCGGGCTTTGGCAGACGCGTCCCTCGGACAGGTGGTACAGCGCGCCTGCGCTTTGACCGGTCGGGGCGTGCTGCTTTTAGACTTGATTCAAGAGGGCAGTCTTGGCCTGTGGCAGGGAATTCTCTGCTACACCGGCGGTGATTTTACAGCGCATATTCTTTGGTGGATTGACCTGTATCTGGCAAAGGCGGTGCTGCTGCAGGTCTGCGCCTGCCAGCTGGGACAGCGGATGCGCCAGGGTATGGAGGATTACCGGGATATGGACCGGCAGCTGCTTGCCCAACTGGGAAGAAACCCCACAGCCGAGGAAATTGCTGAAGCCATTCACGTGACGGTAGAAGAGGCGGCGGTTTATGAAGCTATGCTCCGTCAGGCAAACGCAAAGCAGCAGGTGGAGCAGGCAAGAGCCCCCAAGGCGGCAACGCCGGAGGATAACCAGGACGTGGAAAGCACCGCGTATTTCCAGACCCGCCAGCGGATTGCGGAAATGCTTTCTGTGCTTACCGAGCAGGAAGCACGGCTGATTTCCCTGCGCTTTGGTCTGGAGGGCGGTCTGCCCCTGTCACCCCAACAGGCGGGGGAGCAGTTGGGACTCACTCCCGACGAAGTAGTACAGTTAGAAACTGCCGCACTGCTGAAATTACGGCAGCAGGCAGATTAGGAGGATAAAAATGGCAAAGAAATATGCAATTGCAATTGACGGCCCTGCCGGTGCGGGCAAAAGCACCATCGCAAAGCTTCTGGCAAAGGAGCTAAGCTATTACTATGTGGATACCGGCGCAATTTACCGCACCGTGGCGTACTTTCTGGATTTGCTGGGTGTAAGCCCCAAGGATGCCGACGGCGTGGAGCGCTATATTGACGAGCTGACCATCGAAATTGAATACGATGATGAGGGTAAGCAGCATATGCTGATGAACGGTATGGACGTCACCGGCGAAATCCGCACCCAGGACATCTCCCAGAAGGCAAGCCTTGTCTCTGCCCACCCGGTGGTCCGGGAGGTGCTGCTGGATATGCAGCGGGATGTGGCAAAGGCTCACAATGTGATTATGGACGGTCGGGACATCGGCACAGTGGTGCTGCCCAAGGCAGATGTGAAGATTTTCCTCACCGCTTCTGCAGAGGTCCGCGCCAAGCGCCGTACCGACGAGCTGATTGCCAAGGGTCAGACGGCTGACTATGAGGTGGTGCTGAAGGAAATTCAGCAGCGGGACTATCAGGACACCCACCGGGAAATTGCTCCGCTGAAGATGGCAAAAGACTCTGTTAAGCTGGACACATCGGAGCTGGATATTGAAGGCGTTATTGACGCAATGAAGAAGATTATCGGGGAGAAGATTCCTCTATGAGTATCCACGTAGCGGAAAGCGCAGGCTTTTGCTTTGGCGTTAACCGGGCTGTGGAGCTGGTGGAGCAGGCGGCAGCTGCCGGAAAAAAGGTATGTACATTAGGCCCTATTATCCACAACCGGCACGCGGTGGACCGTTTTGCCGAAATGGGTGTGCAGGTGATTGCCTCTGCTGAGGAAGCCCACCCCGGACAGACGGTGATTATCCGTTCCCACGGCGTCACCAAGGCAGTGCAGGAAGCGCTGGAGGCAAGAGGTGTGGAGATTGTGGACGCCACCTGCCCCTTTGTCAAGCGGATTCACGGCATTGTCAGCAAAGCCGAAGCCGAGGGCAGACTTCCGGTGATTATCGGCACCCGCGCCCACCCGGAGGTGGAGGGCATTGCCGGCTGGTGCAGCCACTGCAAGGTGTTTGAAAATGCGCAGGAGCTGGAACAGTGGGCTGCTTCCGGCGAAATTTCCGCAGATTTCCCCATCAGTATGGTCTGTCAGAC
>JAZTWB010000014.1:0-8668 GCA_045635645.1 Faecousia sp.
CCCTTCGTCAAGCGGATCCACGGCATCGTAAGCAAGGCCGAAAGGGAAGGCCGCCTTCCCGTGATCATCGGAACCGGTCATCATCCGGAGGTGGAGGGGATCGCCGGCTGGTGCGGCAAGTGCGAGATATTTCAGACCCCCCAAGAACTGGAAAACTGGGCAAATTCCGGCAAAGTGGCCCGAGATTTGCCGATTTGCATAGTTTCGCAGACAACTTCCACTGAATATTTGTGGAAAATGTGCGTCCAAATTGCAAAAAAACAGTTTACTAACATAGAAATTTTTGATACAATATGTAAAGCTACTGAATCCAGACAAAGTGAAGCGGCAATTTTAAGTAAGAAATGTGAAGCCATGGTCGTTGTAGGAGACACCCACAGTTCCAACACAGGCCGTCTTGCAATGATTTGCCGGGAGCACTGCGACCGGGTGGTTCTGGTGGATAACGCGTCAGAACTGCAGCCGGAGTTTTTCCGCGGTGTGGCTGATGTTGGAATCACGGCCGGAGCATCAACGCCGGCGTGGATTATAAAGGAGGTCAATAAGACTATGAGCGAAATTACGAATGTTGAGGCTGTACAGGAGGAGAACTTTGAGGCGCTTCTCGAGCAGTCCATCAAGACTTTAAATACAGGAGATAAGGTTACCGGCATTGTTACCGGTATTGGCAACACCGAAGTCCAGATCGACCTGGGCACTAAGCACGCCGGCTATATTCCGTATGACGAAGTCAGCGCAGACCCCACTGTGAAGCCTGAGGATGTTCTGAAGGTTGGCGACGAGATTGAAGTGTTCGTCGTTCGTGTCAACGATCAGGAGGGCGTTTGCCAGGTCTCCAGAAAGAAGCTGGAGGGTATGAAGGTTTGGGACGATATGGCCGCTTGGTGCGAGGAGAAGGTTACCGTTGAGGGTACCATCACCGAGGAAAACAAGGGCGGTTTGGTTGCTACCGTTAAGGGCATCCGGGTATTCATTCCCGCTTCCCAGTCCGGCATCGCCAAGGGCGGCGAGCTGACCGGCCTGATCGGCAAGACCACCGAGCTGAAGATTACCGAGGTTAACCGCGCCCGCCGCCGTGTCATCGGCTCCATCCGCGCTGTTTCCTCCGAGACCCGCAAGGCCGCACAGGAGAAGGTCTGGGCTGAAATCGAAGTGGGCGCAAAGTACCACGGCGTTGTTAAGTCCCTGACTTCCTACGGCGCATTCGTGGACATCGGCGGTGTTGACGGTATGGTGCACGTTTCCGAGCTGAGCTGGAATCGCATCAAGAACCCCGCAGAGGTTGTGAAGGTTGGCGACGAGATTGACGTTTACGTCATCTCCTTCGACGCTGAAAAGCGCAAGATTTCTCTGGGCTACAAGACTGCTGAAATGAATCCCTGGAATAAGTTCATGACCGCTTACAATGTGGGCGACGTTGTGGATGCCAAGGTTGTGAAGCTGATGACCTTCGGCGCTTTTGCAGAGATTATTCCCGGCATTGACGGTCTGATTCACATTTCCCAGATTGCTGACCGCCGCATCGGCAAGCCTGAGGACGTTCTGTCCGAGGGTCAGCAGGTTCAGGTGAAGATTACCGACATTGACGCTGAGAATAAGCGTATCTCCCTGTCCATCCGCGCGCTGATTGAGCCGGCAGATGAGGCTGAGGAAGAGGCTGCCGAAGAGGTTGCAGAGGAAGTCGCTGAGGCCGCTGAAGAGGCTTAATTGACACTACATACCGGGGCCGGCTCACCGGTCCCGGTATTTTTATAAGGAGAGAGCTATGGTTAAGCATATTGTACTTTATACGCTGAAAGAAGGCGTTGAGAAAGAGAAAGCAGTTGCCATTATCAAAGCGCAGCTGGAGCCGCTGGTGGGCGTGATTCCGGGCCTTACCCATATGGAAATCCGCGCGGCTTATCAGGGCGGTATGGACTATGCCCTGTACTCGGAGTTTGAGAGCCGCGAGGCGCTGAAAAATTATGCAATCCATCCTGCCCATCTGGCAGCCAAGGACCACTTCTGGGATTTTCTGGATACCCGGGTGTGCGCGGATTACGAACTGTAAGGAGAAACGTATGAAAGCAATTGTAACGGTAGTCGGCAAGGACCGGGTAGGTATTATTGCTGAGGTGTGCGTGGAGCTGGCAGAGCATAATGTGAATGTGCTGGACATCCGGCAGACGGTTATGCAGGGCTATTTCACAATGATGATGGCAGTGGACGTGTCTCAGAGCAAGGTACCTCTGGCAGAGCTTGCCCAAAGGTTTGAGGAGAAGGGTAAGCAGATGGGTCTGTCTATTCGGCTGCAGCGGGAGGAAATCTTCCAGGCAATGCACAGAATATAAGGAGACACTATGCTGGATTTTAAGGATATTTTAGCCACCCAGGATATGATCGACAAGCGGCATCTGGACATCCGCACCATCACGATGGGCATCTCTCTTCTGGACTGCGCCCACGAGGATGTGAATGTCTGCGCTCAGAAAATCTATGACAAAATCACCCGACGGGCGGAGAATCTGGTGAAGGTGGGACAGGAAATCGAGTGGGAATTCGGTATTCCCATTGTCAACAAGCGCATTTCCGTGACCCCCATCGCGTTGGTAGGCAATTCCTGCAACGCCGATTCTTATGTACCCCTGGCAGTGGCGATGGACAAGGCGGCAAAGGAATGTGGCGTTAACTTCATCGGCGGCTTTTCCGCACTGGTGCAGAAGGGTGCTACCCGGGGCGACTGGATTCTGATGGATTCCATTCCCGAGGCAATGCGTGCAACAGAGCGGGTCTGCGCCAGCGTCAACGTTGGCTCTACCAAGGCTGGCATCAATATGAATGCAGTTGCCAAAATGGGCGAAATTATTAAGAAAACAGCAGACCTTACTGCGGATAACGACGGTTTGGGCTGTGCAAAGTTGGTGGTTTTTGCAAATGCTGTGGAGGACAATCCCTTTATGGCAGGCGCGTTCCACGGTGTGGGCGAGCCGGAATGTCTACTGAACGTGGGCGTTTCCGGACCGGGCGTGGTGTACCACGCACTGCAGGGTGTTAAGGACCAGCCCTTCGACGTGGTGGCTGAGACCATCAAAAAGACCGCCTTCCGCATCACCCGTATGGGTCAGATGGTGGGCGTGGAGGCAGGCAAACGTCTGGACGTGCCCTTTGGCATTGTGGACTTGAGCCTGGCGCCTACCCCCGCTGTGGGCGACAGCGTTGCCCGGATTCTGGAGGAAATGGGTTTGGAAGTTTGTGGCACCCACGGCACCACCGCCGCGCTGGCGCTGCTGAACGATGCGGTGAAAAAAGGCGGCGTGATGGCGTCTAACCACGTGGGCGGCCTGTCCGGCGCGTTCATTCCCGTGTCCGAGGACGAGGGTATGATTGCCGCGGCGGAGTCCGGCGTGCTGACACTGGACAAGCTGGAGGCGATGACCTGCGTATGCTCCGTGGGTCTGGATATGATTGCTGTTCCCGGCGATACCGCTGCATCCACTATTTCCGCTATCATTGCAGACGAAGCGGCAATCGGTATGGTCAACTCCAAGACCACCGCCGTGCGTATTATCCCTGCCCCCGGTAAGACCGTAGGTGACCGGGTGGAGATGGGCGGCCTTTTGGGCAGCGCGCCGGTGATGCCGGTACATAAGGAGTCGGCTGCGGCATTTATTGCCCGGGGCGGCCGAATTCCCGCGCCGCTGCAAAGCCTTAAAAACTAACTTACAGGAATCGCTTGTTATTTGCCGGTTTATCCGCTATGATACAAAGCAGAACTTTGACAGGAGGGGATTACTGTGAAAAAAATTGATGTATGGGAATATGCACCGCAGATTCTGGAGAATGTGGGTAAGGGTGTGCTGATGACCACCTGTGCAGATGGTGAGGTTGATACCATGACCATCGGCTGGGGTATGCTGGGAATCCAGTGGTATAAACCCATTTTTATTGCCTACGTGCGCCAGAGCCGACACACCAAAACGCTTCTGGACAAAAATCCGGAGTTTACCATCAACGTGCCGGTAGGGGCGTGCGACAAGAAGATTTTAAGTGTATGCGGCACGCTGTCCGGCCGTGACGTGGATAAAATCCGTCAGTTAGGTTTAACCACTGTGCCCGGCCAGACCGTATCTGCGCCTGCCATCGCGCAGCTGCCTTTAACACTGGAATGTAAGGTGATTTACAAGCAGGATCAGGACCTGTCTGCGCTGAATCCGCCCCAGCGGGAGCGCTTTTATAAGACGGGGACACCCGACGAAGAGGATTTTCACACCGCCTACTATGGCGAAATTACTGCAGCATATATTCTGGAGGCTGACGATAAATGAGTAACATCGGTGTATTGGGTGCAGGTACTTGGGGTATTGCCCTGGCCCGTATGCTCTGCAACAACGGTCATACCGTATGCGTATGGTCGGCGCTGAGCAAAGAGGTAAAGGAGTTTTCCGCAACCCACCGACATCCCAATCTGCCCGGTATGGAGATTCCGGGAGAAATTGTGTTTACAACCCATATAGCAGAGGTCTGTAAGGACCGGGACGTGCTGCTGTTTGCGGTGCCGTCGCCCTACGTGCGCAGCACGGCGCGTCTGGCAGCGCCCTATATCCGGGACGAACAGATTGTTGTGGATGTGGCAAAGGGCATTGAGCCGGATACCCTGCTTACTATGACGCAGGTTATTGCACAGGAGATTGCCAATCCGACGGTAAAGCTGGTGGCACTCTCCGGACCGACCCACGCCGAGGAGGTGGCAAGAGATTTGCCCACCACCATTGTGTCCGCCTGCGAGGACCAGGAGACCGCGGAGCTGGTGCAGAATGTGTTCTGGGGAACTTGTATGCGGGTCTATACCAATCGGGATGTAACCGGCGTGGAGCTGTGCGGTGCGACGAAAAATGTGATTGCGCTGGCTTCCGGCATCGCTGCCGGTTTGGGATACGGTGATAACACCAAGGCGGCGCTGATTACCCGGGGAATTGCGGAAATTTCCCGGCTGGGTATGGCGATGGGCTGCCGGGAGCAAACCTTTGGCGGTTTGGCGGGTATCGGTGACTTGATTGTCACAGCCACCAGTATGCACAGCCGGAATAACCGCTGCGGTATGCTGATTGGTCAAGGCGTGCCTGTGGAAGAAGCAGTCAAACAGGTAGGTATGGTGGTGGAGGGTATCAACGCCCTTCCGGCAACCGTGGCGCTGGCGCAAAAGTACCAGGTTGAGATGCCCATTGTGGATGCAGTCTACCGGATTGTGCATAAGGGTGTTGCCCCCGACGTGGTGGTGCGACAGCTTATGGACCGGGACAAAAAGCCGGAACTGCCCCGAAAGGCCCTTAACAATCTTTACGAATGAAAGAAACAGGCTTCCTTGTATAAAGGAAGCCTGTTTTGTATAAAAGTTGCATAAAATTGCTAAATGTCGGAATATTTGCGTATATTTGAAAATATTTCTTGCATTTTGTGCGGCTGTTATATATAATAAGCCTATCTATTTGCATATGGCTTTTTATAACGGGCTGTATGCAGGAGAGGAGAAATGATATGAAACAAAATATGGAAAAACGTTATGGCTTACCCACTGCGATTTGTATGGTTGTGGGTATCGTTATCGGCTCCGGCATCTTCTTTAAGACCGAGGGTGTTCTGGCGGTGACCGGTGGCAATGTACTTACAGGTGTTCTGTCTGTGCTGATTATGGGCGCAATTATGTTCTTCTGCGCATACGCATTCAGCCTGATGAGCCAGAAGTATGAAAAGGTTAACGGCGTCGTGGACTACGCAGAAGCCGTTCTCGGCCCCAAGTATGCTTACTATCTGGGCTGGTTTATGACCTTTATTTATACTCCCGCCATCACCTCCGTGCTGTGCTGGGTGTCCGCAAGATACTTTGGCGAGCTGTTCGGCTTCGGCGCTACCAGCGGTGAAGTACTGGTCATTGCCTGCCTGATTCTGGTTGCCGATGCCTTCTTGAATGCGGTTGCCCCCAAGCTTGCCGGTAAGACCCAGGTTTCCACCACTGTAATTAAGCTGATTCCTCTGCTGTTGATGGCGGTTGTGGGAACGGTTTCCGGTATTGCAAACGGTCAGCTGACCGAGAACTTTATGTCTGCGCCTTCCGCAGATATTTCCCCCATCGGCGGTATGACTGCCTCCGTTGTTTCTCTGGCATTTGCTTTTGAGGGCTGGATTCTGGCCACCTCTATCAATGCCGAATTGAAGGACGCCAAGAAGAATCTGCCCCGCGCACTGATTCTGGGCGCTTTCGTGATTGTTGCCGTGTTCGTGCTGTACTATATGGGTGTCTGCGGCGCAGTTTCCGTGGAAGAGCTGACCGCCTCCGGCGCACCTCTGGCATTTAAGAAGCTGTTCGGCAATGCCTTCGGTACGGTTCTGTCTGTGTTCATTGTTATCTCCTGCCTTGGCACTACCAACGGTCTGATGATGGCAAACACCCGGAACCTGTATGCACTGGCTGTCCGTGGCAACGGCCCCAACGCAAAGCTGTTCGGCAAGCTGGATGAGGATAGCAATATGCCCACCAACTCTGCCTTTATGGGTGCGCTTCTGGCTGCCATTTGGCTGGTGTATTTCTACGGCGCAAACCTGACCTCTGGCTGGTTTGGACTCTTCAACTTTGACTCCAGTGAGCTGCCCATCGTGGCGCTGTACGCTATGTATATTCCCATCTTTGTAAAGATGTACAAGGATAAGGATCTGAGCGTTGCCAAGCGGGTTATCGTTCCCACACTGGCAATTATCAGCTGCGTATTCCTGGTCGGCTGTGCAGTATACTCTCACGGTATCGTAAAGTATCAGGCTGCTGCCGCAGAGGGCAAGTTCTCCTTCCCCGTGCTGTTCTTCCTGGTTATTACTGCTGTTGTGCTGTTTGCTGCTAAGTTCTTCTATCATCCTCAGGCTGAGACAGAAGAGCAGTAAGATTTCGTAAAAATGCCGGACCGTCATTTGACGGTCCGGTTTTTGTGCGCCTTTAAGATAGCAAAGAAGTAGCCCTTAACTGATCCTCGGTCTCATCAGTTAAGGGCTACTTCTGTGTTATCTTAGTATCTAACATCGTTGGTTAACCTCTCTTTCTACAGACTGGACAGCTACCTTCAATCCACCACGAAATCCATTCCGAAACATTTACCATCCAATTTTTCTTTTTCACACTCTAAGGGAGTCGCCTGTATGTTGGAATATTTCCCGAATTGAAGTTCTGTCTTTAGGGATTTAGTTGTACATTGGTATCACCCTTTCTGACTATAATGTACCACAGGGAAGTCGGATTTGCAAGATGGAAAACTATACAAAATAAACAACGGACAATTATACAAAACGCAGAAATGTATGCAAAAAGACGAAAAACTGTTGACGGCTGGGATTCTTTGTGATATGATAATCGTGTTGGGGCGAAAAAACCAGCGGGTGAAAACCCGCTGATTTTTGTTTATTAAACATTGAACAGGAAATTAACAATGTCTCCGTCCTTCATTACGTATTCCTTGCCCTCACTGCGCACCAGACCCTTTGCCTTGGCAGCGGCCATAGTGCCCATTGTTTTCATATCCTCGAAGGCAATTACCTCTGCGCGAATGAAGCCCCGCTCAAAGTCGGTGTGAATCTTGCCGGCGGCCTGGGGCGCTTTTGTGCCTTTTCGAATGGTCCAGGCGCGGCACTCATCTGAGCCTGCGGTCAGGAAAGAGATAAGGCCCAGCAGTGCGTAGGAGGAGCGAATCAGCCGGTCAAGACCGGACTCCGCAACGCCCAGCTCCTCCATAAACATCGCTTTCTCCTCCGGGTCGTCCAGTTCTGCAATATCCGCCTCCAGCTTGGCGCAGATAGGAAGCAGTTGGCTGCCTTCGGCTTCCGCCAGCGCCTTGACCGCCATATAGTGGCGGGTGCTTTCCGGCTCGTTGATTTCGTTTTCGGCAAGGTTAGCAACGTAAATGGTCTTCTTCAGTGTCAGCAGATCGGAGGTGGCAATCAGCGCCATATCGTCATCGCTGCCGTCAAAGGTACGGGCCAGCTTGCCCTCGTTCAGGTGTTTCAGAAGCGCGGCAAACAGGTCGGCCTCCCGGGCGAATTTCTTGTCGCCGCCCTTCATAGCCTTCTGGGCTTTGTCAATCCGGCGCTCCACCATCTCAATATCCGCCATAACCAGCTCCAGATTGATGATGTCAATATCCCGAATGGGGTCGGTGCTGCCCTCCACGTGGGTGACGTTGCTGTCTTCAAAGCAGCGGACCACGTGGACAATGGCATCGGTGGTGCGGATGTTGCTCAAGAACTTGTTGCCAAGACCCTCGCCCTTGGATGCGCCCTTGACAAGACCGGCAATATCCACGAATTCCACCACAGCAGGGGTGGTCTTCTTGGGGTTGTGCAGGTCAGACAGCCAATCCAGGCGCTCATCGGGCACACTCACCACACCCACATTGGGGTCAATGGTGCAGAAGCGGCAGTTGTGACGCGCGACACCGGCGTTGGTGATGGCGTTAAACAGGGGAGACTTGCCCACATTGGGCAGTCCTACGATACCTAATTTCATAAAGTACGTTCTCCTTTGAACTTTTCTTCAAAAACTTTTTATATTATAGCATATGCTATCTTTTTCCACAAGAGTTTCTGAGAGATTTATTCTCAATAAAGAGCCGGCGCGGACAAATTGTCCGCGCCGGTAATTTCGTTAATTTTC
>JAZTWB010000015.1:0-25100 GCA_045635645.1 Faecousia sp.
GATCCAACGCAGACCCAGGGTCTGACGACGGTCGGGACGAACTTCGATGGGCACCTGGTAGGTAGCACCACCAACGCGGCGAGCCTTCAGCTCCACTGCGGGCATGATGTTTTCCATAGCCTGCTGGAATACTTCCAGGCCATTCTTGCCGGTCTTGGTTTCAACGATTTCAAATGCGCCATAGACGACTTTCTGGGCAATACCCTTCTTGCCATCAAGCATGACGCTGTTTACGAGCTTCGTAACCAGAACGGAGTTATACTGAGGATCCGGCAGGACCTCTCTCTTGGGAACATTACCTCTTCTGGGCACTTTGCTTCCCTCCTTCATATTATAATGATTTCATCGGTACTCGAAAGTGAGTCTTTCGTTGTGCCTGGCCAGAGGTTTTTACATATATAAAAACGCTATGGCAAGGCGTTGCCTTGCGAAAGGGCGTGGAGTAAATTCAAGTTTAGGTTTAAGAAGTGCTCTTACTTCTTGCCGGCCTTGGGCCGCTTTGCACCGTACTTGGAGCGAGACTGCATACGACCCTGTACGCCCTGGGTATCCAGAGTGCCACGGACGATGTGGTAACGCACACCGGGGAGGTCCTTTACACGACCACCGCGAATCAGCACCACAGAGTGCTCCTGCAGGTTGTGACCAACACCGGGGATATAAGCGGAAACTTCCATACCATTGGTCAGACGCACACGGGCGATCTTACGCAATGCGGAGTTAGGCTTCTTGGGGCTGGTAACACGGACAGCAGTACAGACACCGCGCTTCTGGGGGGAGGGCAAAGTGGTTGCCTTGTTCTCCAGGGTGTTCAAACCTCTCTGCAGAGCGGGAGCGGTGGACTTGTACTCGACCTGCTTACGGCCATACTTAACAAGCTGATTAAAAGTAGGCATTCATTTTCTCCTTTCTTAAGTTCTCGCCAAAGGCGGTATATTCCACGGCATAAGCCGTTAGAATCCATTTTCTTTTGCTGTGGCAGCAGCTGCGGCGCCCACATCGATTCCGCAGGCCTTTCCCAGCTCTGCCATCGTCTGCACGAAAAATGCCTTCACATTGTGAAGCCGGCACAGCGTAACAATCGGCTCGGTAACCGCAGGGTCGGCATCGCAAGCCAGATACACACAGCCTGCTTTGTCTGACAAAAGGGCCTTGCGGAGCTGTTTTGCACCCACAATCACCCGTTTTCCGGAAATCAGCCGAAGGATTTCCCTATAGGGAATCGGTTTCTCACAAATAATGTCCATACGGATTTCCATTATAAACGTTTTTTGAAAAAAGTCAACAAAAATTAGCAAAAATATTCTCCATATCTGCCAAATTTTCAGTCTGTCTGCCCCATCAAGCAGCAAAAAGGACGCACCTGAGGGTGCGTCCTCGGATTTTTGCTCTTAAATCTTCACATCGGGGAAGAATTCCTTTGCAAAATCCACACTCTCCACCTGAAAGCACTTGCCGTCTAAATAGGAAAGGCAGCCTGCGTCGGTGGAAAAGAAAAATGTGAGTTTATAGGAGTACAGTGCCTGATAGGTCCTGTCAAAGCGCTTGTTCAGCTTGCCGTATTTGCCGTCCCCCAGCAGCGGGTGTCCGGCGTGGGCAAACTGGGCGCGAATCTGGTGGGTTCTTCCGGTAATCAGTTCACACTCCACCAGCGACAAGCCGTTGCCGCTTGCCAGAACTTTATAGTTGGTCTGGCAGGATTTCGCGCCTGTCTGGGGTGTGTCTGTAACGAACACGCGGTTTTTCTTCGCATCCTTAAACAGGTAGCCCTTCAAGCTGCCCTTTGACGGCTTAGGTGTTCCCTCCACAATTGCCAGATACCGTTTGTCCAGTTCCCTGTCCTTAATCTTCTGATTGAGAATCCGCAGGGTCTCGGCGTTCTTTGCCGCAATCACAATGCCGCCGGTATTCCTGTCAATGCGGTTGCACAGTGCGGGCGCAAAGGCGTTCTCCCCTCTCGGACTCCACTCCCGCTTTTGGTACAGGTAGGCCTGTATGTGGTCAATGAGCGTTCTGCCGTACTCTGCGCCGTCGTGGGGGTGTACCGCCAGACCCGGCCGCTTGTCCGCAAGGAGAATGTTTTCGTCCTCGTAGACAATGGTGAGCTTGGGCGTCGCCACCGTCAGATAGGCGTTATCCTCCCGGGGCTTTTCAAAAAATTCGTCGTTGATATACAGCTGCAGCACATCGCCGCTTACCAGACGGCTGTCCCGCTCAGCGCGGGCGCCATTGAGCTTAATGCGCTTGATGCGAATGTACTTCTGCGCCAGCGATGCCGGCAGCAGAGGCACTGCTTTGCTTAAAAAGCGGTCCAGACGCTGACCGCTGTCATTGGGGCCAATGGTAAATTCCTTCATTGCGCGCTCCCGCTGTCAAAGCATATTCTGCTGAAAATGGTTGTCAATCTGCTCTGTGAATTCCTTGGCGGGGTTGTAGCCAATCTTCCGCTGACGGTTGTTCATAGCGGCAACCTCCAAAATCACCGCTAAGTTACGGCCGGGGGTGATGGGAATGGTATTCATAGGCACCTGCACGCCCAAAATCTCCATATGCTGTTCCTCCAGGCCCAGGCGGTCATAAGTCTGCTTTTCTTTCCAGGGAACGATATTCACCACAAGGTCAATCTCATTTTCCGACTTGACCGCGCCCATACCGAACAGCTTTGCCACGTTCACAATGCCAATGCCCCGCAGCTCCACGTAGTTGCGAATCAAACTGGGTGCATTGCCGATAAGCTTACTGCCGGAAACTTTGCGAATTTCCACTGCATCGTCGGCAATCATCCGGTGACCGCGCTTGAGCAGCTCCACCGCTGCCTCACTCTTACCGATGCCGCTTTCGCCCAACAGCAGAATGCCCTCACCGTAGACCTCCACCAGCACGCCGTGGCGGGTAATTCTGGGGGCAAGCTCAGCTGACAGGTAGGCGATAATGGCGGATACGATGGTGCTGGTCGCCTCGTGGCAGCGGAGAATGGTAATGTCGTGCTTCTGCGCCAGCTCCAGACAAACAGGCTCAAGTGGGTTGTAGCGGGTAACCAGCAGCGCCGGGAACTTGTAGGCATAGTAGCGGTCCAGCGTCATAACCCGCTCTACCTCGGTAAGCTTTTGCAAGTAGCTAATTTCCACATTGCCCATAACCTGCAGACGCATAGGCTCAAAATGGTCAAAGTAGCCGGCAAGCTGCAGACCGGGTCTTGCCACGTCGGCAACGGTCAGCTGAATGGATTCATAGTCACTGGCCTTATAGGCGACCTCCAGCTCAAACTCCTTAACCAGCGTGGTCAGCGGAATACTATATACGTGAAACATAATTCCGGCACCCCCTGTTTTCTCGCGATTTTTAAGGATATTATAACGGCGAAAGCGCCAAATAGCAACATTATTTTGAAAAACAAAAAAAATTACAAAAAAACACTTGCATTTTCCGGAAAACTCTGCTATCATATCAAAGCGCCTGTTTTGGCGCAGTCGAATTTGATTTATTATGCAGATAGGAGGTGCAGTAGAATGGCAAAGTGTGATTATTGCGGCAAGGGCGTTACCTTTGGTATTAAGGTTTCCCACTCCCACAGACGTTCCAACCGGACCTGGAAGCCCAATGTAAAGCGGGTCAAGGCCATTGTGAACGGTACTCCGTGCCATGTGTACGCTTGTACCAGATGCCTCCGTTCCAACAAGGTTGAGCGGGCTATCTGATTTCCCCTGCATTTGATTACGGCATTGCCTTTCGGCAATGCCGTTTTTATTTGCAAAAAGAAGGCGTGTTGCAAAATCTGCAACACGCCTGTTTCTTTATTTTGTATAACCCATATGAATCCAGCCGGTGCTGATTCTGCCCCAGGTACTGCCATCGGCCGCTTTGGTGGTCTCAAGGATGCTCACCTTTGCGCCGTAGTACAGGTAGCCCACAATGGGATTGGTAGTGCCTGCTGCCTTACGCACGTGCAAGCAGTCTGCCGTGATGGTCTTGGTAACAGGCTGTGCAGGTGCGCTGCCGGAGCTGCTGCCGTCAACCTTCACGTAGTCCATAGAAATCCAGCCGTTGGAAATCTTACCCCACACAGTGCTGCCCACGGTCTTCTTCTCCAGAATGGTGACCTTGGCATTGGGTCCTAAGTAACCCACGATGGAGTAGGACGTGCCGGCGCCGGAACGAATCCGCAGGCAATCCTGCACCTTCACCGTACCGGTGATGGCGGCAGGCTTGGATTCGGTAGTGCCGCTGCTGCCGGTGTTACCGGAATTTCCAGTGTTGCCGGTGCTATTGGAGGGCTTATCCAGAATCACGTAATCCATACTGACCCAGCCGTTGGAGATTCTGCCCCAGACGGTATTGCCCACGGTCTTCTGCTCCAGAATTTCAATCTGCTTCTTGGGTCCCAGGTATCCAACAATGGAGTAGGATGTGCCGGGGCCGCTGCGAATACGGAGCAGGTCCTGCACGTTTACCTTACCGGTAACCTTGACAGGTGTCTCGGTTACAGGGGGGTTCGTTGCGGGAGGCTCGGTGGCAGGAGGTGTGGTTTCTTCCGGCGCAGTGGTGGGAGGTGTGGTTTCCTCCGGTGCGGTGGTTTCGGGAGGGGTTGTCTCTTCCGGGGTGGTGTCAGGCTTGCTGTTTACCACGGTATCATAGTCCGTGTATTCCAGCGCCAGCCAGCCGCTTTCGGACTTGCCCCAGATATAGCCTGTGCCGGAGGCTCTCTCGGTAATCACGAACTTATCACCGCGAACAGCCTTCTTCACAATCGTATAGTTGGTACCGGGGCCTTCCCGGAGATTCAGCTCGGAGCTGGTTACCGTAACGGTTACGGGATTTTCCTCGGTTGCGCCGTCATCGGGGGTATTACCCTCCCCGTCTGCCCACCGGGCATACAAGGTCACGCCCTTGGTGGAATCGTCCAGCACAGTCACCTTCGTGCCGCCGGACATTGCTGTGTACCAGCCCTGGAAGGTATAACCTGTGTAAACGGGCACGGGATAGGGCTGCGCAGTCAGCGCTGCATCATAACCCTGGGTGCGGGGACTAACCACACCGCCGTTGCCGTTGTAGAGCACGTAGCTGTAGTTTTCCGGAGGGGTTGTACTGTACTCGCCGTTTAAGTACATGTTTGCCTCGCACAGTCTGCGGCGGAGCAGATATGTTCTGATCTGGTTGCCCGCGCTGCACCACAGGGCAAAGGCACGAATCAAATCGTTGCCGGTAGCGCCCTTGGCGATGGCAGTGTGGAAGGTGCCGGCGGTTTCGTAGGCCCAGCTGGTACCGCAGTTGTAGGAAAACAGCACCAGTGCGTCAAACTGACTTTGGGTCAGGGTGAGACCGTACTTATCAATGATTCGCACATTGATATCCCGCTCCACGGCAACCAAATGGTTGCGCAGCAGAGTCTCTGCCTCCACCTCGGTGATGCCGTTCTGGGTGTAGTAGTCCACCATATCACTGGGGCAGCGGGTGCCGTAACCCACGGTATACTGGGTGAAATCCCAGTAGGGTGTTCTGCTGAAACCCTCTTCCGCTTTCAGGATTTCTATACAATCATCGCTGGTAAGCATCGCCGACTCTGCCTGGGCATAAACCGGAACGATACTCAGCAACATAATCATTGCAATCAAAAAGCTGGCAATTCGTTTCATTACCTTATGTTTCTCCTTTCAATGCTATTGCCAGCTTATTATAGCAGAACAAACGCGTTATTGCAACCCTTTTTTCACTTTTATTACACATTTGTTACTATTTTAGCCGGTAAAATGTTCCGTATTTGTGCATTTTCATACAGTATTTTCCATATTTTGACAATTGTGGCGAATCTTATAAGTTAACATAATTAATAAATAAGACGAATTCATTGCATTTTTACAGCCACTGTGGTATCATAAGACAAAGATTTCAGGGAGGTGCAGACAATGAAGGCAATGATTGCGCTCAGCGGCGGTGTGGACAGTTCTGTGGCAGCATACCTTGCGCAAAAGGACGGCTACGACTGCATCGGCGCTACCGCCCGTATGTGTGACAGCTCTCTGACCGGCGAAGATTTGAGCGCTCGCGGCATCGCCGATGCGGAGGCTGTCGCCCGTCACCTTGGAATGGATTTTTACGTCTTTGATGCGGTGGACGCCTTCAAAAGCGCCGTTGTGGACGATTTCATCTCCTGCTATGAGCAGGGTTTGACACCCAATCCCTGCATCCGCTGCAATCGGCACATTAAATTCTCCTATTTGCTGGATAAGGCTTTGGAACTGGGCTGCGACTGCATTGTTACCGGTCACTACGCCCAGATTCGCAAAGACGAGATAACCGGGCGGTATTTGCTGTATAAAGCCGCAGACGAAGCCAAGGATCAGTCCTATTTTCTCGCCTGCTTAAATCAGCAGCAGCTCTCCCGCATTCGCTTCCCACTGGGCGCGTACACCAAATCCCAGATACGGGATATCGCCGCCGCGCAAGGCTTTCTCAACGCAAAAAAGCGGGACAGTCAGGATATCTGCTTCATTCCCGACGGGGATTATATGAATTTTATCACCCGCTACACCGGCAAGACTTACCCCGCCGGAGACTTTCTGGATTTACAGGGAAATACGGTAGGCAAGCACTGCGGTGCTGTCCGCTATACACTGGGACAACGGAAGGGCTTGGGGCTGTCAATGGGCGAGCCGGTGTATGTGTGCGGCAAGGATATGGCCGCCAACACGGTAACGGTAGGGCCGGAAGAAGCCCTTTACACCAAGACTCTCGTGGCAACAGACTGGAACTGGCTCCCCTTCCCTGCGCTGACTGAGCCTATTTCCGTCACAGCCAAGGCCCGCTCCCGTCACACTCCCCAGCCGGCTACAGTATATCCGGCAGAAGACGGCAACGCCCGTGTGGTCTTCGACACGCCCCAGCGGGCCATCACCCCCGGACAGACGGTGGTGCTGTACCAGGGGGATATGGTTGTCGGCAGCGGCACAATTACGCAGACAAAGTAAAATCCGGAAGGCAATGCCTTCCGGATTTTTATTTTACTCTGTTCTCAACGCCACAACGGGATCTTTCTTTGCCGCGCTTCTGGACGGGATAATACCGGAAATCAGCGTCAGCAGCACACTGATAATCACCAGCACCACCGCGATTTCAGGGGGCAGAACAGCCTTCAGATTGGCAATATCGGTCAGCGCAAACAGAATGATGTTCACCACCACGCACAGACCGTAGGTCACACCTACGCCCAACACGCCGGAGATAAAGCCGATAATCATCGTTTCCGCATTGAACATACCGGACACATTCCGCTTGGATGCGCCGATTGCCCGCAGAATACCGATTTCCTTGGTGCGCTCCTGGACGGAAATCAGCGTAATCACACCAATCATAATGGAGGACACCACCAGAGAGATTGCCACGAAGGCAATCAGCACATAGGTAATGGCATTGATGATCGTGGTGATTGAGGACATCATAATACCCACATAGTCGGTGTAGCGAATCTGCTTCAGCTCTTCCACGGACTCGTTGTAATCGGCAATCACTTCCTCCAGCACATCCTTATTCTCAAAGCTGGATGCGTAGAGGTTGATGGTGGCCGGGTCTTCCAAGTCCACATCGCTTAAGCTCCGCAGATTCTGTTCATAGGTGGTCTCGGAGAATTCCAGAATTTCACCGTAATAGACAGCACACTGCTCGGTGGTGTAGGTGGGCAGCGCCATCTGCAATGCGCCGGCAAGCTGCTGCGCAGGCATAGCGGCAGTCTGCTGCTGAACCTGCAGGGCGTATTGCTTCTTCACCTGCTCGGTGAGCATCTGCCGGAACAGCGCCACCAGCTCCTCGTCGGTCATAGAGATGATGTACTGTTCCATATCCTTCTGATTCATACCCGCCTGCTGGCTCAGAGCCGTAATCATCGTCTGCTCCATCTTTTCCCGGTTGAACTGTGCCATCTGCTGGTCCACCATCCCATTGAGCTGTTCAGCGGAAGGAATGCCCATAATCTTTACATAGGCTTTTGCCTGTTCTTCCGGAGTCAGCTGGGCGATATAGTCCCGGAAAGCGGTTTCCTTATCCGCATCCGTAAGGCTTTCATCGTCACGGAAAGGCAGTCCTGTGAAGATGTCTGTACCAGGCCGGTCTTTCTGAGCAGCCAGCGCGGCAGAGTCTGCATTCTTATTTGCCACATACTCCGTCAGCGCCTTTGTATATGCAATAGAGCCGGTAAGCATAGTAGAGCTTGCCTTCTCGCTGGGACGGATAATGCCGGTAATCTTTAATTTCAGCGCATTATCGTACAGATAGCGCAGGCCGGTTTCCTCTTCCCGCAGGTCTACGTACAGACCGGTATTTTCGTCCTGTCTGTAGCAGTCACCATTGAGAATCACCCGGTACTCCTTGGCGCAGATTTCCTCATAAGACCACTTCTTCTGGGTGGTGTCGATCTCGCCGCCGTTGAGAATAATATCGAAGGACTCCTCGATTTTATCGTGGGATTCCAGACCCATCGCAAACAGGGTCATATCGTCCAGCTCGTTATTCTTATCCACCACCAGCACGATTTCATCGTAGCTGTTGGGCCAGCTGCCGTAGATAACGTCGTACTGGTCTTCCAGTATGGGGTTCACGGGCTTTCCGTCCTTGCCGGAAAGAATCTCACACCACAGATCTGACTGCATACCGGGCATAGGCATAGCAGACATACCGCCGCCCATATTCTCCCGTATACCAATCATTGCAGACATATCCATACCCATGTTCTCCCGAAGGGCCTTGGTCAGCATTTCCTCCGTATCGGAGTAAATGATGTTGCCATCGGGGTCCTTGGTATAGACCAGAAGGTCCATATTATAGGTATACTGAATGCCGGTAAGGGCTTCAGACAGACCGTTTTCGGGTTTATTCATTTCCTTATGCAGGTATTCCTTAAAGGCCTTCAAATCGTTCTCTGTAGATTCCAGATTGTTCAGCGCATTGATCATATCCGCCATAACGGACTGGGAATAGACCGCATCTTTTTCGTGGGCATCATCTTTGTCGGAATCAACGCCCATAAAGGTCTGCATCAAGGTGCTGATATCCACAGTAGTCGCTTCCAGCGTAAGGGGGTAGGAAGAAAGCGTATCCTCCTGCACCGCATTGATGTAGGTGGTCATACCGTTGGAAACCGCAAAAATCAGCGCAATGCCGATAATGCCGATAGAGCCGGCAAAGGAGGTCAGCATTGTGCGGCCTTTTTTGGTGAACAGATTCTTTAAGGAAAGGCCGAAGGAGGTGGACCAGGACATAGAAGGCTTGCGTATCCGCTGCTTCTTGCCAAAAATTGCCTGCTGCTCCTGTTCCCGCACCTCTCTGCGTTCCTCCTCATTGAGTGGGGCGGAGTCGCTGGTGATCTCACCGTCCAGCATACGAATGATACGGGTAGAATAGGTATCTGCCAGCTCCGGATTGTGGGTGACCATAATCACCAGCCGATCCTTGGCAATCTCTTTGAGTATCTCCATAACCTGCACACTGGTCTGCGTATCCAGCGCACCGGTGGGCTCATCAGCCAGAATGATCTCCGGATTGTTAACCACGGCCCGGGCCATGGCCCCCCGCTGCATCTGTCCGCCGGACATCTGTCCGGGACGCTTGCGCAGCTGATCGCCCAGACCTACCCGCTCCAGCGCTTGCTTGGCGCGGATACGGCGCTCCCGCTTGGAGACACCGGAGAGGGTCAGCGCCAGCTCCACATTCTGCAGAACGCTTTGGTGGGGAATCAGATTATAGCTCTGGAAGACAAAGCCGATGGAGTGGTTGCGGTATGCGTCCCAATCCCGGTCTTTGAAATTCTTTGTAGAACGACCGTCAATGACCAAATCACCGCTTGTGTAACGGTCCAGTCCGCCGATAATGTTCAGCATTGTGGTCTTACCACAGCCGGAGGGACCCAGAATGGACACAAACTCATTGCGGCGGAACTGGAGGGTGACACCCCGCAGGGCGCGCACCACATTTTCGCCGGCGGCATAGTTTTTCACAATGTTTTTCAGTTGCAGCATAGAATATTCCTTTCCTGGAAGCGTGGATTACTTGCGTTTGCGGAATTTGCTGAAGGTGGCTTTCCTCTCCGTACCGTTAAACAAGCGGACAAGGTTGCCCCTGTGCATAAAGATAATGAGTGCACCCAAAGCTACCCCCACTACCGCCACAAAAGGCTTTTTCCAATACAGGAACGGAAAAACCGCCATAAAGGACGCAGCGCCCAGAATGGAGCTTAAGGACACATATCTGCTCAGCCACAGGCACAGGGCAAACACCGCCAAAGCCAGCAGACCGCACCGCCAGTCGGCAAGGAGGGCAACCGTGATTCCGCACAGAACGCCCTTTCCGCCCCGAAAGCCCAGCAGCGCAGGGAAATCGTGGCCAAGGCTCACCGCCAACGCGCCCAACATCAGTCCCTCGTGGCTATAGCCGTGGGGCGCAAGCAGGGCCTTACCCAGCAGGCAGGCAGCGACCGCTTTGAGCACATCAATGCACACCACCAGCAGCGCTTTGCCGGGGCCGTACAGACGCAGAAAGTTGGTCAGTCCCGCATTTCCGCTTCCCTGCTCCCGCACATCTTGCTTTCCCAGCAGACGGGATGCGAACACCGCGCCGTTCAAATTTCCCAGCAGGTAACCCGCCAAAACACTCAGCAGTATGCACTGCCACATAATTTACTCCTCCTTATCGCCCTTCTGGCGAATGGTAATCCGCACAGGCGTACCCTGCAATCCAAAGACCTCACGAATCTGGTTTTCCAGATACCGCTGGTAGGAAAAATGGAACAGCCGCGCGTCGTTACAGAAAATGACGAAATGGGGCGGCTTGGTACCCGCCTGGGTCATATAATAGATCTTCAGTCGACGGCCCTTGTCAGAGGGAGGCTGCACACGGGAGGTTGCCTCCGCCAGAATGGAGTTCAGCGCGCCGGTGGTGATACGGCTGGTGTTCTGCTTGTGAACGTCCTGAATCACCTGAAACAGCCTATCCACACGAGAGCCTGTAAGGGCAGACAGGAATACAACAGGCGCATAGGTCATATAGCTCAAGCCGTCACGGACGGCCAGCTCTTTATCCCGCATCGTGTTGGTCTCTTTGTCAGCAACCGCGTCCCATTTGTTGACTACGATAATTGCCGCCTTACCCGCCTCGTGGACAAGACCGGCAATCTTGGTATCCTGTTCGGTAACGCCGTCATTGGCATCAATCAGAATCAAGCACACGTCCGCCCGCTCGATGGCGGCCACGGTGCGCATATTGGAGTACTTTTCAATCAGGTCATCCACCTTGCTCTTGCGGCGCATACCGGCGGTGTCGATAAAGCGGTACTTTCCGGTCTCGTTTTCAAATTCCGAGTCAATGGCGTCACGGGTTGTGCCTGCCACATTGGACACAATCACCCGCTCCTCACCCAGGATACGGTTGAGCAGGCTGCTCTTACCCACATTGGGCTTGCCCACGATGGCAACATTGATAATATCCGATTCCTCTTCCTGCTCCTGCTCCTCGGGGAACTGCTCCAGGCACCAGTCCAGCAAGTCGCCTGTACCGTGACCGTGGACGGCGGAAACCTCGAACAAATCGCCGATACCCAGACCGTAAAACTCATACACATCGGGGTTTACAGGACCGATAGAGTCGCACTTATTTACCGCCAGCGCTACCGGCTTGCGGGACTTACGGAGCATTGTCGCCACGTCCTGGTCTGCGGCGGTGACACCGGAATGGACGTCCACCACCATAATGATACAGTCTGCCAGCTCGATGCCGATTTCCGCCTGCCGGCGCATAAACTTCAGCATATCATTCTCTGTACCGGGCTCGATACCGCCGGTGTCTACCAAAGAGAAATTTCTGCCGCACCACTCGCAATCACCGTAAATTCGGTCGCGGGTGACGCCGGGGGTATCCTCCACAATGGAGGTCCTGCGGCCGGTGAGCTTATTAAAGAGCATAGACTTACCCACATTGGGGCGGCCTACGATTGCTACCAGAGGTTTTGCCATAGGGGATCACTCCTCTCTTTTCGTTTATTATGGCACGAGATTATGAACAAATCAACAAAAAGCCGTCGCTTTTCATAAAAATTTACAAATATGGAAAAAGAGGAAGGCAATACGCCTTCCTCTTAGCTTACGCTTTTTTCCAGCCTTAGTCAGCCTTGGCGGCCAAGACCTGACGGCCATTGTAGGTACCGCAAGCCTTGCAAGCTCTGTGAGGCATAACGGGCTCACCGCACTTGGGGCAAACAGCCACACTGGGTGCGGACAGCTTCCAGTTGGAACCACGGCGCTTATCGCGACGGGCGCTGGACACTTTACACTTAGGGACAGCCATGGATGACACCTCCTTGGTAATTCTGCTTTTGCAGCATTCTTTGTTTATTCCTTATTGAGAAGCTGCTTTAAAGCAGCAAAACGGGGGTCAAGCTCCTTCTGGCAGGTACAGGGGCCATCATTCAGATTCTTGCCGCATCTGCAGCAAAGACCTGCGCAGTCCTCCTTACACAGCAGCTTGGAATCCATATTCAGCACAAAAATCGTGCGGACAATGTCATCCAAATCAGCGGTGTCTGCCTCCAGGGGAAATACCCATTCATCCTCGTTTTCCTCGTTGGCAAGCTCCGTCACCAGCACCGCGTTCACGGGAATCTCCACGTGGCGGTCAAACGCAGTGGCGCAGCGGTCGCAAGTTCCGTGAATGCAGGTGGTTATCAACCCCTTCATCACAAGAACACCGGCGGTGTTTCGCACCGTGCCGCTGCACAGCACCGGCTCAGATACCGGATTGCTGATACCAAATACAAGGTCACTCAGATCCACGCTGACAGAATAGGTTATGCTCTCACCGGGACGGTCCATAATGGAAGACAGTTCCAGTCGCATAGTATCCCCCTCCTAACAGTCGTGCTTATGTATTATATAGGTAATTATTCCATTTGTCAAACATTATTTTTGGTTTTTTATCAAATCCCCATCGGGGAGAAAAAGGCGGAAGGCTGTGGGCAGCGCCGCCTGGGACTGAATTTCCGTCTCAGACAGCCAAGTAAAGTCTCCACCGTAATCAGAAACCTCCACATACACACCACGCATATCCCATTCTATGTGTGTAAATACGTGTTTTCGCTCCACTTGCATAATTATTTCCTTCGGTTTTAAGCCAAAGCTCTCCACTCGTTCCAAAACAGCCTGCGTATCCCGCTTGCCGTCCACATTGGGAAACTGCCACAATCCGGCAAGAAGTCCTTTATCGGGACGCTTCTCCAAGGCATATTTTCCGTCGCAGGTGAGGACAAATACCGTGCGCCGCTGCTGTTTTCTCTCCCGTTTAGGGGATTTTTTCGGCAATTCCTCTGCGGTTTTATTGCCATAACCCAAGCAAAAGTTCTTGCAGGGACAGTTTTCGCAGTCCGGACGGCGATTTGGTCCGCAGACCGTCGCGCCCAGCTCCATCAGCGCCTGGGTAAAATCCCCCGCCTGCGGAGGGTAGATTTCCGCCAAGTGCCGATGCACCTCTTTTTTATAGGCAGGCAGGTCGATGGGGGTATGGTCATCGGTAATACGGGAGATGACCCGCAGCACATTTCCATCCACCGCAGGTGTGGGCTTGTCATAAGCAATGGAGCATATGGCGCCGGCAGTGTACTCCCCCACCCCGGGAAGGGCAAGGACAGCTTCATAGGTGTCGGGAAACACGCCGTTATGGCGCTGCATTATCTCAAGGGCTGCCTTTTTCATATTCCGCACGCGGCTGTAGTATCCCAGACCCTCCCACAGCTTGTGGAGCACCTCATCATCACAGGTGGCCAGAGCGGCAACCGTGGGCAGAGCCTGCAAAAACCGGGTATAGTATCCTTTCACTGCCTCCACACGGGTCTGCTGGAGCATAATCTCCGATACCCAGATGTGGTACGGATTCTTATCCTCCCGCCAAGGCAGCTGCCTGCGATTTTCTCTGTACCAAGGAAGCAGCGCCTCCGGCAAACGGACTATTTTTGAATGTTTTTCCATATGGCGCACCTCCTTTTCTCGTCGCAAATATTTTACAATAGACACCAAAGAGGTGTCAAGGGAGCGGAATATGGAAAAATTCACGGATTTTTCAAAAAAGGTCTTGCATTTTTATTTTTAGTGTGCTATTATAGGCAGGCACTTGAGAAAAGTGTGTATGCGCCGATAGCTCAGTTGGATAGAGTGACTGGCTACGAACCAGTAGGTCGGGGGTTCGAGTCCCTTTCGGCGTACCAAAAATATGGGAAAGGCTTTTGCCTTTCCCATATTTTTTATCCGCCGGGGACTCGAACCGATAGCAGCGGAACTGTCCGGTGGACAGTTCCTGCCACCAGTGCAAACACTGGTGGCTACCTTAATTTTGCCCTAAGAGGGCAAAATGCATATCGAGTCCCTTTCGGCGTACTCTCTCAACCAGCTTTGCAAACAGCTCCCTCAGGGGGCTGTTTTTATTTTATATAAGGAGAAGCCCTACTGCTTTCTCCTCATTTCATTTTTTCGGTAAATTCCCTCTTGACAATTCCCCAAACCCGCTGTATGATAACTGTACTAATACAGTTAGTACAGTTAATACACCGAAAGGAGGAGATTACTGTGGTACATCTGGATTACCGGGACGCAAGACCCATTTACTCCCAGATTGCCGACAACTTTCGCAGCCAAATCCGTGCCGGCGTGCTGACAGACGGGGAAAAGCTCCCCAGCGTGCGGGAACTGGCAAGTGAGCTTGCCATCAACCCAAACACCATACAGCGCGCCTATCAGGAGCTGGAAAAAGAGGGGTGGATCGCCTCAGTATCCGGCAAGGGCAGCTTTGTATGTGCGCCCGAAAAAATCGCTTCGGATTTGCTGCCTGCGTGGTCGGACTTTGATTCCGCCACCGCCGCACTGCTGCGCGCCGGTGTCTCCCGGCAAGCGCTGATTCAACATTTGATGCAAGGAGGGGATAACAATGCTTAATATGCAAAATGTAACCAAAACCTTTGGCGATTTCACCGCCCTGTCCGAACTGTCTATGGACATTCCCCGGGGCGCAGTGTACGGTCTGGTCGGCCCCAACGGCGCCGGCAAGTCCACCGCCATTCGCCTGCTCACCGGCGTATACAGACCGGACAGCGGCAGCATTACCTTAGAGGGTAAACCCATATACGAAAATCCGGAAGCCAAGGTGCGCATCAGCTACATTCCCGATGAAATCTTCTACTTCCCTTCCGCTACGCTGGAGGAAATGCGAAAGTATTACAAGGGCTTCTATCCCAAGTTTGACGACGAGCTGTTTGTGCGGCTGTATGATGTATTTCAGCTGCCCAGAAAGACCCCCATTCGCCGTTTCTCCAAGGGTATGCAGAAGCAGGCGGCATTCCACCTGAGCATCTGCACCCGCCCGGATGTGCTGATTCTGGACGAGCCGGTGGACGGTCTTGACCCGGTGATGCGCCGGCAGGTTTGGAGTCTAATCCTGTCGGACGTGGCCCAGCGGGAGACCACCGTGCTGATCTCCTCCCACAACCTGCGGGAATTGGAGGACATCTGCGACCACGTGGGCATTATGGACAAGGGCAAAATGCTGTTACAGCGCAGCCTTGCCTCTATGCAGGGCAACACCGTAAAGCTGCAAA
The DNA here is from genome assembly GCA_045635645.1 of Faecousia sp. Classification (GTDB taxonomy): domain Bacteria; phylum Bacillota; class Clostridia; order Oscillospirales; family Oscillospiraceae; genus Faecousia. The sequence goes on from JAZTWB010000015.1 coordinate 15,617, forward strand.
TGGTGGGCGAGCTTCCTCAGAATCTGGACGTTCTCCACACCAGCGCATCGGGTCGGCTGAACACACTGGTGGTGCGGGGCACGCCCGAGGAGGTACGCGCAAAGGTTGCCGCCTGCAATCCTGCCTATTTTGACATTCTGCCCCTTTCTCTTGAGGAGATTTTCATTTACGAACTGGGAGGTGTGAACTATGAAGTCAAGAACATCCTTCTTTAATAAGACCGCCCTGAAAAAGGACTTGACCCGTTACGCGCCCATTTGGGGAAGCTACACCATATTTCTTTTGCTGGTGCTGTTCGGAATGACCCCCGAGCACGACGCCTATATGCTGGACAACATACTGTCATCCTTAAACGGTATGGTGGTGGTGAATTTAATTTACGCAGGCATATGTGCCGCATTCCTGTTTATGGATTTGTTTAACGGACGACTGTGCAACGCTCTACACGCGTTCCCCCTGCGACGAGAAAGCTGGCTTGTCACCCACATAATCTCCGGCGTGCTGTTTAGTCTTGTGCCCAATCTGCTGGTGACCCTCGTGGGCAGCATTATGCTGTGGGAATATGCCTATGCTGTCCTCCTCTGGCTGGCAGTGTCTACCCTCCAGTTCCTGTTCTTCTACGGAACTGCGATACTGTGTGCGGTATGCGCGGGAAATCTCATCGGTATGGCTGCCAACTATGGTATTTTCCACTTCATTACACTGCTGGTGTACGGGGTTGTGGAGCTGCTGTATCAGCCCCTGCTTCCCAGCGTTCATATCAGCAATACGCATTTCTTGCACTTCTTCCCGCTTTACAAGCTCTGTGATTTCCAGTATGTGCTCTACGAAATTACCCAGCCCGCCTACGATCCTTTGGTAGAATATCAAGGCTTGAATGCAGAGGCCTGGCTGTATTTAGGGCTATGCACCGTAGCAGGCATCGTCAGTATGATACTGGCGTGGCGCGTATACCGCAAGCGCCAATTGGAATCGGCAGGCGACCTTATCTCTCTGAAGCAGCTGCGCCCCCTGTTCCTGCTCATTTGCACAATCGGTGCCGGTGTGCTGCTGTATCTGTTCTCCGAGGTCTTTGGGGATAAGTCCTATGTGTTCCTGTTCATCGGAATGGCCATCGGCTATGTTGCCGCCAATATGCTGCTAAGCCGCACCCTGCGGGTGGTGAATAAGCGGTCACTGATTCGTTTTGGTGTACTGGTCATTGCGTTGGCAGGCAGTATGTGCCTAACCTGGCTGGACCCGGCAGGCATCACCCGATATGTGCCCAGTCTGGATTCTATCAGCAGCGCATCTGTCATCGGCGCTGACCAAAGCTATTACTATCTGGCAGAGCATTCTTCCCTAAACTATATTGGCAGACCTGACCGCACCTACTATCAAATCACTGACAGCGCAGAGCTTGCAGATTTGCAGGATTTCCACCGGCAGCTTATCACCTATCGTCCCAGCGAAAACGACGGTACACTGTGCGACGTCATTGTAAAATATGAGCTGAAAAGCGGCAGGACCGTCATCCGTTACTATGAGGTAGGGCGCAGCAACCCCTTGGGTGAGCGCGCCGGAAAGTACTTCAACGATATGCGCTATATATTTAAGGTCAACGATACAGCCGCCCTGTACGATGCCTTTCAATCGGTGTCCATCAACTTTTATAACAACGGAAACAATTCGAGCCTCAAACTAACAAGCCCGGAGGATATTACAGGTCTTTTGGATGCCATTGCGGCAGACTGCAAAGCCGGTACAATGGCGCAGAACTGGGCCTACCACGAGGATCCGAGCAAGGATGGATTGAAAGGGTCCTTTGAATGCTATATGGAATTCACTGTGAAAGACTGGGGTCACTATCAAGAAGCCTTGAATGCCTCCCGCTTCCATCTGCAGGTCTACTCCGACAGTGAAAACACCTTTAAGTATATCACCCAAATGCTTTTAAAGTACTACACCGAAGATTAAAAAGCACCGCTCAAGCCAACCGGCTTGAGCGGTGTGTTTTTTAGTTGTTCACAGGATGGTGACAGGTGGGGCTGTCGTGGTCCAAGGGTTTGAAGGTATAGCCGTTGCAAAGACCCCAGGCGATGATTCTCTCCACCGCATCCACGCTGAAATCTTGGGTATCGTGCTGCAGTACCACAGAATTCTGCCGGTTGCCGATGCCCTTAATGACGTTCTCGTACACCTCGTCTGCGGATTTTGCGCCGCCGGCATCGTTGCTGTCCACGTTCCAGTCGAAGTACTGATAGCCCAGCTCCTCCAGGCGCTTGGTCAGGCGGGTCATAATGCCTCTGTTATAGGCGCTGCTGACCGTATTGGAGCCGCCGCCGGGGAAACGGGTAAGCATTGCAGTCTGACCCGTGTATTGGTAGATAACGTCCTGTATCGCCTTAAGATCTGCCATAAAGGCCTCGTCACTGGCGTAAATCTGGCTGTAATTATGGCTGAAGGTGTGAATTGCCACAGTGTGGCCTTCCTCCGCCGCCCGGGTGAGCATCTCCGGATGGGTACTGTTTTTCACAAAGAAGGTCACCTTTACGCCGTACTTTTTCAGCACATCCAAAAGCCGTCCCGTGTGGCTGCTGGGACCGTCATCAAAGGTCAGGTAAATCACCTTGCCGTTGGGCTCGATGGTTGTACCCACGGTGGGGAGCTTCTCAACAAAGATGTCGTCCTCTTCTTCCTCCGTGTCTGTTTCCTCTTTCTCCTGCTGGGGGATTACGTAGATAATTCTATCCTTGGTAGCTGTCACACCCAGAGAATTGGTAACGGAGTACTGCAGGGTATAAATACCTGCGATGGTGGCGTCCACATCACCGGAGATAATCACATTGGAGGTCAGGTCGCCGTCGGTCATATCCGTGGCGCGGCAGCCCGGCTCGGCATAAATGTCTCCCGCCATAATAAAGGCGGTCTGGCCGCCCTCCAGCACCAGTTGGGGTAATGTGGGATCAACATAATTGATCGTTCGCTTTGCTACGGCGGTATTTCCCGAAGAATCCGTGACCGTATAGGTGACCACGCCGTCTTTCTCCCAGCGGATTACCTTATCCGTCAGGTCACCGTCGTAATTGTCCCGAGCGGCAAAGCCCTCCTCCACATAGGCTTCGCCGATGCGGGTATAGGCATTGGGGTCAGTCTTTAAGGTGATAACCGGCACCTCCGTATCCACAACGTGGACACGGCGGTAATTGGTGTAGACCCGTCCATTGTCATGCACCGTATATTTAACTAAGTAGCTGCCCAGCGTCTCTGCATCCACCTCTCCCGAAATGTCCACAGGTCCTTCATAGGAGATGCCCTTTTTGACAAGCTCCGCAATGGCGCCAGCCTCTTCATAGGTCTGCCCGTATTCTAAGTACAGGTCCTGCTTGCCGTTTACGTTAACAGCAATACTCTTTCCGCGCCCCCACTGACGCACCGCAGCGGCTACCACTGTGACGGATATCAGCACCGCCACGCATATCAAAAGAATTCTGATTATCTTTTTCATTCTTTGTTTCATCCGTTTCTGCTTGCTGTAATCTATAATTTACATTATACGCCTGTTTTTGCCTGTCCGCAAGAGGAAAAAACAAGAAAGCGGACAAAATTTGTCCGCTTTCTCAGCTTCGTTTATACAGGCACATTTCGTAGCCGATGCCGTTTTCTTCGCCGGACTGCAGGATTTGTATCAATTCCCATTGGGGGTCTGCATCCAGGTTGGAAAAAAAGGTATCCGATTCCGGTTGGGCGTGGACCTTGGTCACATAGGCGGTATCGCAGTACGGAAGCATTTGCCGATAAATACTGCCGCCACCGATGACCATTGCCCGCTGGGCAGTTTTCGCCAATTGGACTGCCTCCTCGGGACTGTGGCAGGTCACCACATCGGGAATATCTGCCACCTGCCGGGTCAGCACCACGTTTACCCGGTTGGGCAAGGGTCTGCCGCCGGGGAAGTCTGCCAGGGTCTTTCTGCCCACAATCACCATTGCACCCCGGGTGGTCTCCCGGAAGAACTTTCTATCAGCAGACAGGGCAACCGGCTGCGTGCCCTCCTTGCCGATGCCCCAGTCATCATAAACCGCAACAATCAGTTCCATTTTCTACCTCAAATTGCCATAGGAATTTCAAAGTCAAAGGGGTGGAACTGATAGTCCTCCACCTTGAAGCTGTCCTTGGTAAAGCTGTAGAAATCCGTCACAGAGGGGTCGAGGGTGACCTTCGGGGCGGCAAAGCCCTCACGCTCCAGCATCGCCTTCACCGCAGGAATGTGGCGGTCATAGATATGGCAGTCAGCAATCACGTGGACCAGCTCGCCCGCCTCCAGTCCGGAAACCTGCGCCACCATCATCAGCAGCATCGCATACTGGCACACATTCCAGTTGTTGGCGGTGAGCATATCCTGGGAGCGCTGATTCAGAATCGCGTTTAGGGTATTGCCGGAGACGTTAAAGGTCATCGAGTAGGCGCAGGGGTACAGGTTCATCTCGTGCAGGTCCTGGAAGGTGTAGATATTGGTGAGGATTCTGCGGGATGCGGGATTGTGCTTTAAATCGTAGAGCATTCTGTCCACCTGGTCGAACATACCCTCTTTGTACTGATGCTTCACACCCAGCTGATAGCCGTAGGCCTTGCCGATGGTGCCGTCCTCGCCGGCCCATTCGTCCCAAACGTGGCTGCCCAGATCTTCAATGCGGTTGGACTTCTTCTGCCAAATCCACAGCAGCTCGTCCAGCGCGGACTTCCAGTAGGTCCGGCGCAGGGTCATAATAGGAAATTCTTCTTTCAGATTGTAGCGGTTGACCACACCGAATTTCTTTACGGTGTGGGCCGGTATGCCGTCCGCCCAGGGGGGACGGACCTCCAAATCCGTATCGTAAAAACCGTTATTCAAGATATCCAGACAGGTCTGGCGGTATAATTCGTCCGCTCTGCTCATAATAGATTCCTCCCTGCGGTAATTTTTTAATATTGTATCATACCGTTTTTCAAATTGCTACTGCAATTGACAAAAAAGGTGCGTTAAACGCACCTTTTTTACTCGATATGGGTATGGTTGTTAATATGATCCTGACAGTAGCAATGGTAGCCGTTGCAGCGGGAGCAGTAACGGAACTCCAACTCGGGGTTGCTCACATCTGTCCGCCCACACACAGCACACCGGTGGGTGTAGTTTTGCGCGTTTTTTGCTGCGTAAGGACCGGGTTCCGGTCGGGTAAATGTGATGATTGTCCTTTGCGGTTTCTGTTTAGCCCGCCGAACTCGCCAAGACATAGGAAGTAAATTCAGAACATCCTTTCCGAAGAACAGGAAATAGTTGGCAATTGCCACCAGCGGGAACAGGTTGTAGGGAAAGAAATGCCGCAGCTGAATCACATCAAAGAGCGTCAGCCCCAGGTCCAGCAAGCCGAAAATCCACGCCTTTACAGGTATGATGTAAAACAGCAGAAAGCTGGCATTGGGGTAGAGTGTTGCGTATGCCAGAAGCAGACTCAAATTCAGATAACCCACACTGGCAGCGCCGCCAAACACCAGCGAAAAAGCATCCTGCAGCACAACACCTGTGAGATAGAACAGGTTAAAACGGAATGTGCCCCAAGCGTACTCCACTGCCCTGCCCAGAGAGTAATAGCAGAACAAACTGATGGCGGTGAACAAAACGCTGCCGGCATTATAGGTAAATACATAGGTAAACAGCCGCCATACCTGCCCGTGCAAAATGGCATTCCGGTCAAAGCACAGCGCGTAATACAGCGTATCGCTGTTATCCACCATACTCATCAAATACACCAGAGCACTGCCCAGCACAATATACAGCATCAGATTGGGAATGCCCTTGTCCCGGTTGCGGTAGCAAAAGCGCTCAAACCCGCGCCTGAGATTCATCAAATCAATCAACTCCTTGTAAAGCTGCAGTTATCATACCACTTTTTCCAGAAAATGTCTACAAAGGAATTATGAACATTTTCCCCGTGTAAAATTCAGAAACCTCTTGACTTTTCCCGATTTTATTGTAGAATAATGTAGCAACTGAACATACGCCTTATCAAGAGTGGTGGAGGGAACGGCCCGATGAAACCCGGCAACCTGCGAAAGTGTGGTGCTAAATCCGGCGGAAACGAGAGATGAGGATTCGATAGATACGCACACATCGAATCTTCGGTGTGTATTTTTTTGCAGAAAGGAAATGATTATGGAAAAAAGATTGTTTACTTCCGAATGCGTGACCCGGGGTCACCCCGACAAGGTAGCGGACGCAATTTCCGATGCGATTTTGGACGCCTGCCTTGCCCAGGATGCCAACTCCCGTGTGGCCTGCGAAACCACTGTGACCACTAACTTTTGTCTGATTTGCGGCGAAATTACCACCAAGGCAGTGGTGGATTACGAAGCAGTCGCCCGTGAGGTGATCCGCTCCATCGGCTACACCAACCCTGCCGATGGGTTTGCCGCAGATACTGTGGAGATTCTCTGCAAAATCCACACCCAGTCTGCAGATATTGCGCTGGGCACCAACGATGAGGTTGGCGGCGCAGGCGACCAGGGTATGATGTTTGGCGGTGCCTGTACCCAGACCCCTGAGCTGATGCCTCTGCCCGCTGCTCTGTCCAGAGCCCTGTCCAACCGGCTGACAGAGTGTGTGGAGAGCAACGACCTGCTCCGCCCCGACGGAAAGACCCAGGTATCGGTAGAGTTTGACGAAAAGGGCAACGTGGTTGGCATTGACACTGTGGTTGTTTCCATTATGCACAGTGCAGATTTCCAGATGAGTGAACTGCGCCGTTACATTCGCGAGGGCGTAATTACACCGGTGCTGAAGCAGTACGGCTTTGATATTGCAAACGTACCCAACATTCACATCAATCCCACCGGCAACTTCGTTATCGGCGGACCGAACGGTGACACCGGTCTGACCGGCAGAAAGATTATTGTAGACACTTACGGCGGCTATTTCTCCCACGGCGGCGGCGCTTTTTCCGGCAAGGACCCCACCAAGGTAGACCGCAGCGGCGCGTATATGGCCCGCTATATGGCAAAGAATCTGGTAGCCGCCGGTCTTGCAGAGCAAGTGGAGGTACAGCTGGCCTACGCCATCGGCGTTGCCGAGCCTGTTTCCGTCCGCGTCAACAGCTACGGCACAGGCAAGATTGCCGATGAGGAAATGACCGCATTGCTGCGCAAGCATTGCGATCTGACCCCCGCCGGCATTATCCGCAAGCTGCAGCTGCGCAGACCCATCTACAGCCAGACCGCCCGCAACGGCCATTTCGGCGCAGACAATCTCCCCTGGGAGCAGACGGATTTGACAGAAAAACTAAAGGAAACAATGTAAGGAGGAACTATAATGGTACAGTTTATGAACAAGGACTTTCTTCTGAAAACCCGAACCGCAAAGACCCTTTACCATAAATACGCAGCAAAAACGCCCATTATCGACTACCACTGCCACATCAATCCTATGGAAATCTACGAGGACAAGCGGTACGAAACCATTACCGATGTGTGGCTGGGCGGCGACCACTACAAGTGGCGCGCTATGCGTTCCTGCGGTGTACCCGAGTACTACATCACCGGCGACGCTACCCCTGCCGAAAAGTTCCAGAAGTGGGCCGAGACCATTCCCAATCTGATTGGCAACCCCCTGTATCACTGGACCCATCTGGAGCTGCAGCGGTACTTCGGCATTACTGAGCCGTTAAACGGCGACAACGCAATGGCCATTTACGAGAAGTGCAACAAGATGCTCGCCCAGCCGGATATGAGCGTTCGCGGCATCATTCGCGCCTCCGGTGTAAAGTTGATTTGCACCACCGATGACCCCGTTGACGATTTGAAGGCCCACGAGCTGCTGTCCAAAGACCCCGCCGCACCTGCTGTTGTGCTGCCCACCTTCCGTCCCGACAAGGCAATGCGTGCTGACAAGGCCACCTTCCCCGCCTACGTCGCCCAGCTGGAAAAGGTAGTCGGCTATGAAATCAACTCTGCCGCCGATATGCGCAAAGCCCTTGCCGACCGGATTGCTTACTTTGCAGACCGGGGCTGCCGGGTATCCGACCACGCACTGGACTACTGCTTCTGCGTAGAGGCAGAAGAAGCACAGCTCGACGAAATTTTCGCCAAGGCAAAATCCGGCGAAAAGATTACCTTGAATGAGCAGCTTGCCTACCACACCGCGATGCTGATTTCCGTATGCAAGGAATACGCCAAGCGGGACTGGGCCTGCCAGCTCCACTTCGCCTGCCTGCGGGACAACTCCCAGAAACTGTTCCGCCGCTTGGGTCCGGACACCGGCTTTGACTGCATCAACGACCAGCCCAACGCGCTGGGTCTGGCTGCATTGCTCAATGCCCTGCAGGAGGCAGACGCACTGGGCAAGACCATTCTCTACTCTCTGAATCCTTCCGATAACGCTGCCATCGGCACCATTATGGGCGCATTCCAGACCGACGCCAAGGTTCCCGGTATGATTCAGCAGGGCTCTGCCTGGTGGTTTAACGACCACAAGGTGGGTATGGAAGAGCAGATGAAGAGTCTGATGAGCCTGGGCGCTATGGGCACCTTCAACGGAATGCTCACCGACTCCCGCAGCTTCTTAAGCTACACCCGCCACGAGTATTTCCGCCGGATACTGTGTAACCTGTTCGGTCAGCTGGCGGAGGACGGCGAATACCCCGCCGATCTGGAAAAGCTGGGCAAGCTGGTGGAGAACATCAGCTACTACAACACCCTGCGCTACTTCCGCTTTGACGAACTGATTGGATAATAACAAAGAGTCAAGTTGCAAATGCAACTTGACTCTTTCTTTTAGTCCATATCGGGCAGGTAGCTGAAGCCCTTTGCCAGTTCCTCTTCGGTGGGTGCATAGTCCACCATCTTGCCGTCGTGGAACTTTTCGTAAGCCATCATATCGAAGTAGCCGGTGCCGGTCAGGCCAAAGAGAATGGTCTTCTCCTCCCCCGTTTCCTTGCACTTGAGCGCTTCGTCGATTGCCACCTTAATGGCGTGGCTGCTTTCCGGTGCGGGCAGGATACCCTCCACCCGGGCAAATTCCTCTGCCGCCGCGAATACCGCGGTCTGGGGAACGCTGCCCGCCTCCATCAGACCGTCATCATACAGCTGAGACAGCGTGGAGTTCATACCGTGATACCGCAGACCGCCGGAATGGGTACCGGCAGGAATGAAGCCGCTGCCAAGGGTATACATCTTGGACAGGGGGCAAATCATACCGGTGTCGCAGTAGTCATAAGCATACTTGCCTCTTGTAAAGCTGGGGCAGGTCTCCGGCTCTACGGCGATGATGCGGTAGTCGGCTTCGCCCTTAATCTTTTCGCCCATAAAGGGAGCAATCAAGCCACCTAAGTTGGAGCCGCCGCCGGCGCAGCCGATGATGATGTCCGGCTTGATGCCGTACTTATCCATCGCGGTCTTGGTCTCCAGACCAATCACCGTCTGGTGGAGCATAACCTGATTCATCACACTGCCCAGAACATAGCGGTAGCCGGGC
>JAZTWB010000016.1:0-30654 GCA_045635645.1 Faecousia sp.
CCGGCCCGGATGTGGGCAAACTGGTGCCTAAAATGCGAACCACCGCCTGCATCCTCTATGTCATCTATATCGGTATGACTGTTCTAAACATTTTTCTCCTTTTAGTCGGAAAAATGCCCCTATTTGAAGCAGTCTGCACCGCCTTCGGCACTGCAGGCACCGGCGGTTTCGGCGTCAAAAATGATTCCATGGCCAGCTTCAACCCTTATCTGCAGAATGTCACCACCGTGTTCATGATTCTCTTTGGCGTCAATTTCAGCTGCTATTATCTGATTCTGCTGGGCAAAATCAAAAGCGTGTGGCGCGACGAGGAGCTGCGGCTGTATGTGGGACTGGCAGTTGCCTGCGTGATTGCGCTGGTGCTGTCCGTTCGTCCTCTGTACGGCACACTAAAAGAGACGGTGCGCCACGCGGCATTCCAGGTCTCCTCCATTATCACCACCACCGGCTACACCACCACCGACTACGACCTGTGGCCCGCCTTTTCCAAGGTCATTTTGCTGCTGCTGATGGTGGTAGGCGCCAGCGCCGGCTCTACCGGCGGCGGTCTGAAATGTATGCGGGTGCTGCTGCTGTTTAAGGCGCTGCGGCGGAATATCCGCCAGACCCTCAACCCTAAGAAGGTGCTGGTAGTGCGCAGCAACGGCACGCCCGTGGACGAAAAAATTCTCGCCAACACCAACGCCTACCTTGCCGCCTACGTGATTATCATCGTATTAAGCACGCTGATTCTGTCTCTGGACGGCTTCTCGCTGGAGACCAATTTGTCCGCTGTACTGGCGACTTTCAACAACATTGGTCCCGGTATGGCAGCGGTGGGTCCCACCTGCACCTTCGCCGATTACAGCGTCCTGTCCAAGCTGACTATGATACTGGGTATGCTGGCAGGCCGGCTGGAAATTTTCCCCGTTCTGGTGCTGTTTTCCCGTAGCACCTGGAAGCAATAAACCCAAGCCTTCCACAGCCATAGTTTTGTCGAAACGCTATGGCTGTGGAATTTTACTTGATTTTAGGTAATATGCCGGATATAATGTTGTTATAGTGCGGTTATGTTGTTCTATTTGTCACAAGACAATGTCCTCTGAAAGGAGAACAACAACCGGATATAAATGCTATGTTTGAAATTCAAGAACTGCAACATTATTTTGTGAGATGAACAAGTATGAAAGAAACGTACGGAAATAAGCTATTACGCGGGACAATTGTAATTACAATTGTTGGACTCTTGGCAAAACTGGCCGCCTTTATTACAGAAGCCATTTTAGCATCTTATATTGGAACAACTTATCAAAGCGATGCTTATTATACCGTCATGAGTTTACATGACGTTGTATATCCTATGATGCACATTGGTATATGGCAGGTCTTCCTTCCTCTGTATAAGGGACATGTTGCAAAACAAGAGCACGACTTGGCATATCGCTTGGTGAATAAGTCACTCTGCTTTTTTACCGCCATATCCGCAGCAGTTGTTCTTCTGATTGCAATTTTTTCCCCTGCTGTTGTTTCTGTTGTTGCCCCCGGTTTCGATGGAATCACCAAATCGCTTTGTATTCATTTGGTAAGAATTTCATCGCCAATGTATTTGTTTATTGTTGCGTCCACTGTTTATGCCGCTATTCTTCAGTGTCACGATAAATTCCTGGGTAGTCAGATAAGAGAAGTTGCTTCCTACATTCCTAAAATCGTTGCAGCAATCTTCTTCTACAAAAAATTCGGCATTGAGGCTATGGCGATTGCTTTGGTTGCGTCCGCAGTGCTGCGGTTGCTGATTGAACTTCCCTTTGTGAACTGGGGGTATAAGTGCAAGCTTGATTTTAAATTCCGCGACAGTGAATTTGCATTGCTGTTACAACGGCTTCCCTCTGCGCTGGTCACTGCCGGTGTTGCACAGATAAATACGCTTGTAGATAAAGTGATGGCGTCCACATTGCCAACAGGAACAATTTCCGGCCTCAATTACGGACACAGGCTTATGAATGTTTTTAGCGGACTGTTATCCTCTGCGATATCCACCGCTATGTACCCGCAAATGATTGAGCTGATTGCTCTGGATAAGAAAAAAGAACTGGGACAGCTTGTGGTAAAAATCATCAACTTCTTCTGTATTTTGATGATACCGGTAACAATCGCATGTGCTTTATTCAGGACGGAATTGGTCTCCGCCGTTTTTCAGCGAGGCGCATTTGACGCCAACAGCACCGTTATGACTGCGAACATCTTTGCGCTGTATTGTCTCGGTCTTTTCTTTATTGCCTGCAATACGATTATCAGCAATATATTCTACGGTCACGGAGATACAAAAACCGCTATGCACATCAGCATTATGCATCTGGGTATTAACGTGGTATTAAATCTCATCCTGATTCGTCCGTTGGGTGTTAACGGCCTTGCCCTTGCTACATCTGTTTCGGCAATCGTTACTTTCTTTGCGCGCCTGATCTTAACGAGAAAGTATGTTGTTCTAAAACTTCGTTTAATGTTAGCAACAGGTTGTAAGGTGTTAATCGCATCGGTCATTGCCTGCCTGATTCCAAGAACGATTTTCTGGCTTTATCCGGTGAACAAGTATTTGTTGCTAATTTTGTCCGGACTTATCGGTGTTAGCCTATACTTTGTGATTATAAAATGTTTGAAAGTAAGTGAGTTAAACGATCTCACAGCTCTTCTGCGGCGGAAGCTGAAAAAAGCATAAATTATTTGCGGCTTCGCCAAGCACCTGGAAGCAATAAAAACCCGCCCCGACCGGGGCGGTTTTTATTTTTTCATATAGGCCTTGATAGCTTCAAAGGATTCGTCGCTGATGGCGTGTTCCAGCTTGCAGGCATCCTCAGCGGCAACCTCCCGGCTGACCCCTAAGGAAACCAGCAAATCGGCAAGCAGGGTGTGGCGCTCGTAAATCTTTCGGGCCACGGCAGCGCCCGCCGGGGTAAGGGTAATGTTGCCGTCGGGGGCAATCTCAATCAGCTCCCCCGCTTTCAGAAGACCCATTGCACGGCTGATACTGGGCTTGGAATAGCCCATATGCTCTGCCACGTCCACCGAACGGACACGGCCTCTGCTTTTCTGCAGGACGTAAATGGTCTCCAGATACATCTCGCCCGATTCCTGTATGCGCATATGAGCACCTCCTTAATGACAGTTAAGGATAGTCTATCACAAATGCGCCGCTTTTGCAAATACAGCTTTGCTTTTGCTAAAAACAGACCTCTGTTACCATTTTGCCGGGGTGGTGCCGGTGATTTGCTTGAAGCAACGGGAAAAATAATACACATTGGAAAAACCGCATTCCTGGGCAATCTGAGTCAGGGTGTATTGTCCGGTACGCAGAAGGTTTTTGGCGTGCATAATGCGGATTTGATTCACATACTGGATAGGGGAAGTTTCATAGACCTTGGTGAACACCCGGGCGAAGTGAGAGGGGGAATAGCCACTGCGCTCCGCCAGCTCCTCTACGGTGATTTTCTGCCAGTAATTCTGCTCCACATAATCCGTTACCTCCTTTAACGCCTGCAGAGCCGTGTTGCTGCCAAACAGGCTGGATACACGCTCCTGCATCAGAGAGAACAGGATGTGGTGAATAATCCCCTTGGTTTGAATTTTATAGCCGAAGGCACATTCGGACCACACCGAATAGACCTGCCGGAACAGCTCCTCAAAACGGCTGCCGCGGGAGACCTTCATTGCGCCGTCGGGAGGCAAGGCGCTATCATCCCCGTGGGTGCGGAAGGCCACCACAATATGCTCCCAGGGCTCCTCGGAGATAACCTTTGCGTTGTACTGGGTATCCTTCCGAAGAAACACCACATCCCCCTTTTGTACGGTGAAGGTCTTTCCGTCCACCCGGTACTGGGCGCTGCCTCCGAGAATCATTGCCACAATGTGATAATCCTGTCCGCTCTTGGAAAAAGTAAAATCCCGGGGTCGATTCATATGAAAAACATATTCCGTTTCTGTGACGGTAATATCCGTGTCTGTGTGATGGATTTGCATAAAATTTTCCATAAGGCCCCTCCTTTTAACCTGATTTTAGCAGGTGTTTTCCCGTTTGTCAACTTTGGTAAACGATAGAATTGTATAAAAAAACAACGAGAATATACATTGCATTTACCCTCGGGAAATTCTATAATTTAAAGTAGCGGCAATGTTTACAGAAGAAATCAAGCCGCCAAAATAACACAGGAGGTTATTTATGAACGCTGAACAAATTAAAAAACTGGCGTACGAGTGCGGCGCGGACCTGTGCGGCATTGCATCTATGGACCGCTTCGAAGGCGCACCCCCCGAGATGGACCCCCGTTTCATTATGCCCGAGGCAAAGAGTATGATTGTTATGGGCTTCCGTGTCATGCGCGGCTCCCTGCGTGGTATTGAGGAAGGCACCTTCTTCTCCAACTATGCAGCTATGGGCTACGGTGGTCTGACCTATATGTACATCCCTATGACCGTCATCAATATGTGCCGTGTCATCGAAGACCAGGGCTATGAAGCCATCCCTCTGGGTCACCAAAGTGACTGGCGCGGTATCGACAACGAGGGCAATCGCCGTGAGCACTACTCCAAGCCCGTTGAGCCCGGCAAGCCCCAGCCCGATATTATGCTCCACCTGCGAATTTGCGCATACCTGGCAGGTCTGGGCGAAATCGGCTACTCCAAGATGTTCCTGACCCCCGAGTTCGGTCCCCGTCTGCGTATCGGTGTTATCCTCACCGAGATGGAGCTGGAGCCCGATCCCATCTACAACGGTCCCAAGCTGTGTAACAAGTGTAAGGCCTGTGTCCGCGAGTGCCCCGGCAACGCCATCAGCGGCGAGAAGACCGTTAAGGTTACTCTGGCCGGCCACGAAGTGGAATGGGGCGAGCTGGACTGCGACGCCTGCGATATCGCTTTCCGCGGCGGCGAGCTGTGTAAGGATGGCGAAAAGGGTACTTATCAGGAAGGCCGTGACGACGTGAAGCCCGGCTCTCACTCTCCCTTCTACTACAAGCCTGCCAACCTCTACAACACCGGACAGGCCGTTTGCGGCGCTAAGGGTTGTACCCGCGCTTGTATGATCAGTATGGAAAAGCGCGGCATCCTCACCAATAAGTTCCACAAGCCTTTCCGCAGAAAGCCCCTGTGGAGTGTTGACTGGTCTGACTACGAGGCTCTGGAGGGTGGTAATACCGCCGTCAGCGGCCTGGGCGCTATGGCCAAGGTAACGGCTGCTCCCAAGGATGAGCAGAGCGAACTGTCCAAAAAGCACGAAAAAGAAGCTGACTGATTGCTATGCTGAAATTTTCCGTAGGCTATCAATACAATGAGCAGCGGCCCTTCTCTGAGGTCATCTGCGATTATGCCGACCAAATCGAAACCGTATATTTCCCCTGGGTGGATACCGCCAGCGGCCGGTCTATGATTGGCGGCTTTGACGGCTACTTTGATTACGGTCTGCAGGAAAATCTGGTAGAGGACCTGAAACGCATCAAGGCTCTGGGCGTGAAGCTGAACCTGCTGTTCAATGCCAACTGCTACGGCGAAGACGCAATGAGCAAGGTGCTGGAGGGAAAGGTCTGCTCCAT
This sequence comes from Faecousia sp., assembly GCA_045635645.1. Lineage (GTDB taxonomy): Bacteria > Bacillota > Clostridia > Oscillospirales > Oscillospiraceae > Faecousia. The sequence goes on from JAZTWB010000016.1 coordinate 5,562, forward strand.
TATTGACTACTTATGTCAAAAGGACCTGTGTCCTGCCTCCGTCACCACTACCTCTCCGGCTATCGCCCATATGATCCGGGAGCATTATGAGGACGAAATCGAACTCACCGCTTCCGTGAATATGAAGATCGGCTCTGTGAAGGGTATGCAGTATGTCGCCCACCTGTTTGACAACTACTGCGTGGCAAAGGAATGTAACCGTGATATTCCCCGGCTGAAGGCTATGAAGAAATGGGCCGAGGAAAACGGCAAAAAGATTACCATTCTTGCCAACAGCGGTTGTATGCGGGATTGCAGCGGACAGATTTTCCACGATAATATGGTGGCCCACGAGGCAGAGGTTTCCAAGCAGAAGAACATCCAGTTTCTGCCCTATATGTGCTACACCTACCTGAAGGACCCCAAGAATTATGTGGCTGTTTTGCAGAACACCTGGATCCGTCCCGAGGATATTCACAATTATGAGGGCCTTGCCGATACGGTGAAGCTGGCTACCCGCGCCCATCAGCTGCCGGGTATGGTCATCGGCGCTTATGTAAGAGGTAAGTATGCCGGTAACCTGCTGGATCTGTTTGAGCCCAGCTTCAGTCCCGCTTTCGCACCCTTCGTGCTGGACAGCTCTAAAATTCCCGCAGATTTTTGGGAACATACCACTGCCTGCAACAAGGATTGCGAAAAATGCAATTACTGCAAGAGCGTGCTGAAAGAAGCAAAGGTCTTGGCATTTTAAAAAGAAATACGCCGTGCAGACAACCTGCACGGCGTTTTTTTACGCTTGTTTCAATATGGAATGCCGGTTATTCCAAAGAATAACCGGCATTTGGGTTGTTACTGCATACCCTGCTCGTAAGCCTCGATCATCTTCTTGACCATCTGGCCGCCTACGGAGCCGGCCTCACGGGAAGTCAGGTGACCGTTGTAGCCGTTGGTCAGGTTGACGCCAACTTCGGATGCAGCCTGCATCTTGAAGCGGTCCATAGCTTCACGTGCCTGAGGAATGTTGATCTGGTTGTTGTTCTTCATAATTCTCTCTCCTTCTTTGGCATTTTTCTTTGCCTTACTTTCTTGGAAAGATCAAACACTTTCCTAAGAAAGCATTTTTCTTTCCGCAAACATAGCTTTGCCACAAGGCCATAAAAAACACCTGTTTCTTTTCGGAAACAGGTGTAATTTTTGGAAATTATCGGCGCTTGCCTTTGTTGCGGTTAGCAGGGTTGTTCAGCAATGTGCCGTCGGCGGCAAAGCGGGAGCCGTGGCAGGAACAGTCCCAGGTGTGCTCCTGCCGATTCCATTTCAGTGCGCAGCCTAAGTGTGGGCAGCGCCGGACGGTGGGATAGAGGAAATTGGTCAGCGTTTCAAACACATTCACCGCCAGCTGGGGATGAAGTATGCTCCTGTTCGGCGCAAAGAGCGATGCGCAGTCGTTGTCCACCTCTCCCACAGCATCGCACAGCACCCGCGCCGCCACCATAGAGGAGGTCATTCCCCACTTTTGGAAGCCTGTCGCCACATATAAATCCGGCGTTGCCGGGGAATACTGCCCAATCAGTGGCAGTCCGTCCAGCGTCATACAGTCCTGGGTCGCCCACTGCCGGACTATGCGGCTTTTGGGATAGTACTTAGCCTGCACCCGCTGCAGCTCCTCCCAGCCGCCGCAGGGCTTTCCCGTTCTGCCACCGCCACCGCCCAGAAGCAGCAGCTTTCCGTGATTGCGAAAGGACAGACCCTTGTCCGCTTCATCCACGTACATACCGTCTAAGCCTGGCGCGCCCTCCAGTGCCAGCACGTAGCTGCGGTGCTGATAAAGCTTCAGAAAATACCAGCCACGGCGGTCGATAAAGGGAAAATGGGTGGCAATAATAATCTTGCGGGCCCAGATTCTGCCCCGGTCACAGACGGCGCAGTGGGGCGTGATTTTTCTGACCCAGGTATTTTCGTAAATTTGCAAGTCCTTGGCAATATGCCGCAGAAATTTCAGCGGGTGAAACTGCGCCTGCTCCCCCAATCCCACCGCTGCCGCCACGTCAAAGGGCAGAGGAGTCGTATATCGCAGCTCAGCCGGCGCGCCCAGCATTTCCAGCACGGCATATTCCTTTTCTATCTTTTCTTTGTCCTGCAGGCTGTAGGTATAGGCGCTCAATTCTTCAAAATCGCAGTCTGCCTCCCGGGCAAGCTTCCCAAATTCCAGCACCGCCTGCCGGTTTGCCTGGTAGAACAGCTCTGCCGCCTCAAAGCCTTTTTTCTCCATCAATTCACTGTAAATAAGACCGTGGAGGGCGGTGATTTTTGCGGTTGTGCCGGCGGTGACACCCCCGGCAATCCGGTCTTTTTCCACCACCACGCAGTCGGTTCCCGCCTGCTTTAAAAAGTACGCGCACATAATTCCGCAAATACCGCCGCCCACCACCAGCACGTCGGTTTTCACATCGCCCCGCAGAGGCGCACGGCGCTCCATAGCGCCGTCAAGCCAAATCGGTTCGTTCATCCTCTTCCCCCTCATTATAAACTGCCTTTAGTATACGCAGCTTTTTCGGGCAAAAATCAGGTTTCCGAAAAACCGTACAGCCATTCACAGCCCCTATGTTCATTTTCATTGCTTTACACGCAAAATTGCTACACATTTCTGAATAACATTCTTATTTCTCCGTTCATTTTTTTATAAGCTTATTAAGAAATTGAATATTTTTCTTGACATTTTCTTCCTAACGTGTTACCATACCATTATCATCACAGAAAAGGAGAATACTTATGAAAAAATTTATTTCCTTAATTTTGACCCTTGCGCTGTGTGTAGCGCTGTTTGCAGGCTGCTCTGCAAAGAAAGACACCGTTGTGATTTATTCCTGCGCCAACGACAAGCGTATCGCTTTCATGACCGAACAGCTGCAGGCAGAATTCCCCCAGTACGACATCGTTGTTGAGTACATGGGTACCAGCAAGCTGTCTGCCAAGATTCTGGCAGAAGGCAAGAACACCGATGCCGACATCATTCACGACCTGTCCTACCTGAATATGGACGCTCTGGATAAGGCCGGTCTGCTGGCTGATGTCAGCTATATGGATACCAGTATGTTCCTGGACGGCACCATCATCAGCAAGAACTACCTTGTGGAATGCCGTACCAGTGGCAGTGTCATCGTCAACAAGGACGTGCTGGCCAGCAAGAACCTGCCCACCCCCACCTCTTACGAGGACCTGCTGAAGCCTGAGTACAAGGGTCTGATCTCTATGCCCGACCCCAAGGCCTCCAGCACCGGCTATATGTTCGTCAAGTCTCTGTGCAACGCCTGGGGCGAAGAGAAGGCTATGGACTACTTCACAAAGCTCTCTGAAAACGTCCTGCAGTTCACCTCCTCCGGCAACGGTCCTGTGAACGCACTGGTGCAGCAGGAAGTGGCCATCGGTCTGGGTATGGTGAACAATGCCGTTCAGCAGATTGATGACGGTATCAATCTGGAGATTCTCTTCTTTGAGCCCGGCGCAGCGTATGCTATGTACGGCCAGACCATCATCTCCGGCAAGGAGACCAAGGAGTCTGTCAAGGAAGTCTTTGATTATCTGGTAAATGTATATCTGGAGGCAGAATGCACGAAGTTCGGCGCCGAGCAGGTTTTCAAGGACAAGACCTTCACCTCCAAGAATTATCCCACAAACATTAAATACTGCGATATGAGCAATGACACTCTTGCCGAAAAAGAGCGTCTGCTGAAGCTGTGGAACATCACCTAATCGGTAAAAACCACGGGCGGGAAGAATTTCTTCCCGCCCGTGAAGTAGCGTTTACAAGACGAAATTTGGAGAAAGAATATGACTGAAACAAACGTAACAAAGCTCCTGCAGGTACGCAACCTGACACATAAATTTGATGCCAAAACCGCGCTGAACAACGTTTCTTTTGACGTAAATCAGGGCGAATTTCTGGCGATTCTCGGTCCCTCCGGCTGCGGCAAGACCACCATTTTGCGAATCCTCATCGGTCTTTTGGAGCCCACCGCCGGCACCATTTTGATGGGCGACCGGGACATTACCCACGAGCCCTCCTCCAAGCGGAATATGGGCATCGTGTTCCAGAACTACGCTCTGTTTGAGAATATGACTGTTCTGCAAAATGTGCAGTACGCTATGAAGTTCAACAAGGAAACCAAGGCTGACGCCACCCGGGCTGCCACCGAGATGATTCAGCGTATGGGCCTTGAAGAGCATATGCACAAGAAGCCCAATGAGCTTTCCGGCGGTCAGCAGCAGCGGGTTGCTATTGCCCGTACCCTGGTGCTGCACCCACAGGTGATTCTCTTTGACGAGCCTATGTCCGCTCTGGACGTGGAAACCCGTCTGGCACTCCGTAAGGAAATCAAGCAGATCCAGGCCGAATTCGGCACCACGATGATCTACATCACCCACGACCAGGAGGAGGCCTTTGCTATGGCCGACCGCATTATGGTTATGGAGGAATCCAATCTGGTGCAGATTGACACCCCTGTAGATATTATCAAAAACCCCGCCAACGATTATGTGCGCCGATTCGTTTTGGAAAACCTGCGAATCAAGATCAACTCTCTGTCCAAGTACATAGACCTGTGAGGTATCGGCAGTGAAGATCAAGAGAAACATTCAATCCAACGGAACAAGATTCTTGCTTTGCCTTGCATTTATCTTGTTTCTGTTCTACCCCTTCGCCCAAATGGTGGTGAAGATCACACCTGAGGATCTTCATAATGTGGTAAACGCGCCCACCTTCTCAAGGGCAGTGGGTAACACCATAAAAACCGCGCTTATCACCACCCTGATTTCCGTGCCTCTGGGTTTGCTGCTGGCCTTCGCCCTGCAGCGGACCTGTATCCGTTGGCGCGCAGTGTGGACTGTCGCGCTGACCCTGCCTATGCTGATCCCCTCCATTTCCCAAGGTATGGGTCTGGTTGTCCTGTTCGGCACCAACGGCATTCTGCGCAACCTGCTGGGCATTGACGGCACCATCTACGGCTACACAGGCATCATCACCGGCTCTGTCCTGTATTCCTATCCCGTCGCTTTTCTGATGTTCAACGACGTGCTGAAGTATCAGGACAGCTCCCCTTACGAAGCTGCGCAGGTTTTGGGTATTCCCAAGCTGCACACCCATTTGGCCATCACGCTGCCTTATCTTACCAAGCCTTTGATTTCTGCGGTATTTACCGTGTTCTCTCTGGTGGCTACCGACTACGGTATCCCTATGATGATCGGCGGCAAGACTACCACCCTGGCAGTTATGATGTATCAGGAGGTTCTGGGTCAGCTGAGTTTCGGCAAGGGCGGCGTTATCGGTCTGTTCCTGCTGATTCCCGCAGTCATTACCTTTGTTATCAACACGATTATCAAAGGAAGCAGCAAGCTGTCCTTTGTAACCCGTCCCTTTGACATCAAAAAGCGCAAGGTCCGTGACGGCGCCGCCTATCTTCTGTGTGGCACTGTCCTGTTCCTGATCGTTCTGCTGTTTGGCTCTTTCTTCCTGATTGCCTTCAGCAAGCGTTATCCCAGCGATATGACCTTTACATTTGCCAATGTGCAAAAGATGTTGGCGCTCCGGGGCGGCACATACTTTGTAAACTCCCTGATTATCGCGGCATTTGTGGCAGTGATCGGCATTACAGTGGCCTTCATCACCGCCTATATGACCGCCCGTATGCCCTCCAAGTTCTCCTCCGTGCTGCACCTGTTCTCCATTACCTCTTTGGCAATCCCGGGTCTTGTGTTGGGTCTTTCCTATGCTATGACCTTCGGCAGCAGCTTTATTTACGGCACACTGGCGGTGCTGATTCTGGCAAACATTATGCACTTCTTTGCCTCTCCCTATCAGATGATGTACAACAGCCTGAGCAAAATGAACGAGAATCTGGAGAATGTAGGTCAAACTCTGGGCATCAATCGGCTGAGAATGATTCGGGACGTAATCATTCCCCAGTGCAAGGCGACACTGTTTGAAATGCTGGCTTATTTCTTCGTCAATTCTATGATGACCATTTCCGCAGTCTCCTTCCTGTCCACTGTAACCACCAAGCCTCTTTCCTTGCTCATCAGCCAGTTTGAAGGCCAGGTGCTGTACGAATGCGCCACGGTAGTATCCTTGCTGATTCTGTTCTGCAACGTTATTATGAAAGGCTTGGTATATCTCATCAACCGGCGGTACTACGATAAGCCTGCCGGAAATCCCAACAAATAGGAGATAAATAGAAATGTTAACCAAAAAGCAATTTGATGTTATGGTGCATCTGAGCAAGCAGGAAAAGGCCTGCTCCCAGCGGAGCATTGCAAATGCGCTGAATATGTCCGTAGGTACCGTTAACAAGCTGATAAAGGAACTGAACGAGGCAGGCTTTGTCCGGGATAATGTGATTACCTCTGCAGGCCTCACCGCTTTGGAGCCCTACCGTGTACAGCGGGCAATCTTAATGGCCGCCGGCTTTGGCAGCAGAATGGTGCCCATTACGCTGAACACCCCCAAGCCTCTGGTCCGGGTTAAGGGTGTGCGAATCATCGATACACTGATCGATGCCCTTTTGGCTGCCGATATTACGGAAATCTATGTGGTCAGAGGTTACCTGGCTGAGCAGTTCGATCAGCTGCTTTATAAGTATCCTATGATCCAGTTCGTGGAAAACCCCCTGTACAACGAGGCCAACAACATCGTTTCCGTTATGTGCTGCGGCCCCAAGATCCGCAACTCCTACGTTATGGAGGCTGACCTCTATGTGCGCAATCCCGAGCTGATTCAGAAATATCAGTACTGGTCCAACTACCTGGCGATTCCTGTGGAGCGCACCGATGACCACTGTATGTTCGTTGAAAACGGTATCATCAAGGGCGGCAGTGTCGGTGGCGTTAACTGTCACCAGACCGTAGGTATCTCCTACTGGACAGACAGCGACGGCAGCCGTCTGGTAGACCACATCAAGGAGGTCGTTCACTCCCCCGGCGGCAAGGAACAGTTCTGGGGCTCCGTGCCTCTGCGTTACCACGCAAAGGATTATGTTGTGCACGTGCGGGAATGCTCCGCAGACGACATTATCGAAATCGACAGCTTTAAGGAGCTGAAGGCTCTGGACCCGGTGTACGATAATTAATATTACGCAAAAGCCCCCGGCGTGGAGAAATCCACCCCGGGGGCTTTTTTTGCATCAGGTTTCCGAAAAGCCGTACATCGCCACGGTGAAATGGCGCAGCGCCTCGTCCCGCTTGCGGTAAACAGAGGACTGCTCCATACCCAGCTCGGTACACAGCCGGTCCATTGCACCCCGCTCCGGATACAGATACAGCCGCTGCAGCACCAGCCGCTCCTCCGGTGTCAGGGCAAGCAATCCTCTGTCCGCCACCGTCAGCCACCGCTTCACCTGCTTGAGGGTCCACTCCAGCTCCTGCCGCTGGACCACGTTGTCAATCAGTGCGTCCTCCCGGCGGCTGCCGCCCTTTACCGGCGTGCGGTCGGTGGCGATGCCCCGCAGGGAACGGACCTCGTCCTTCAGCCGCTCAATCTCCTCGGGAATATTCCGCAGCGCCTGTCGCATGGCATCGTACCGGCGCAGCTTTTCCATTGCTTCGGTTTTCCACTTCATACACGTTCTCCTCCGTGACGGATTCCGTAGGCGTGAATCTGCGCCCAGCGGCGGAGAAACCAAGCCTTCCAGTCCTTGCAGTTTTTGTTTTCGCAGCCCTTGGGGTTCTGCACACGGGTGCAGCGCTCACAGGGGCTGCTGCAATTTTTTACACACATTTTTCACATCCTCCTTTTTCACAGCGGGGGCAGTACCCCACGCCGGGCAAAAATACCTCTGTACCGCAGCTTAAGCACCAGAATCGGGGAATGACACCCTGCCAATCCACCAAACCCAAGCGGGGTCCGACCCAAATGGGACGCCGCCACGAGCGTTGCAAGAAACCCATAAATACCTCCTTTTTGTACGCGAACAAGTACGTTGTGACCCTATATTAGTACTTGTTCACGTACTTGTCAAGGGTTTTGTAAAACATTTGTTTGTATTTGTCGTCTTGCACAAACCTTTTATTTTCTTTTTGGGCATTTTGCAAAATTTCTCCACATACTTTTCCCAAACTGGGAAATACTTGCAGTAAAAGGCGGTGAAGAAATGGAGGCATTCTCCTGTAAAACAAAAATCATTTCCGGCATCGGCGCCATCTGGGAGCTGGCACAATTGGGCATTACCCGCGCCTTGGTGGTGGCAGCGCCCTTTTTTCAGGAAACGGACCTGCCGGAAAAGCTGATCAAAGCCACAAAAGCGGACAATGTGGCATTTTTTTATGATGTGTCCCCCGACCCCTCCGTGGAGCTGGCGGCAAAGGGCACGGCGATGGTGCAATCCTTTAAGCCGGACACGGTCATCGCTCTGGGTGGCGGCAGCGCCATAGACTGCGCCAAGGCGATGGTGTATTTTTCGGGGCAAAAAATTCGTTTTATTGCCATTCCCACCACCTCCGGCTCCGGCTCGGAGGTTACGGACTTCGCAATCCTCACCCACGGCGGCACCAAACACCCCCTCATTGATGACTCACTGCAGCCGGAGGTGGCGATTCTGGACGGAAATCTGCTAAGCACCCTTCCGAAAAATCTGATTGCCGATGCCGGCTATGACATTGTTGCCCACGCGGTGGAAAGCTACGTTGCCACCAATGCCGGCGCCATCTCCCGGGCCTTGGCCCAGGACGCTTTTTCCGCCGCCTGCGCCGGTCTTCCGGACTCCTTTGGCGGAAACACCAATCCCCGTCAGCGGATTCATCTGGCGGCAACGATGGCAGGTATGGCCTTTTCCCAGTCGGGTCTGGGTCTGTGCCACGCCCTGTCCCACGCCCTGGGCGGGCGCTTTCACCTGCCCCACGGCAGGCTCAACGCCATACTGCTGCCTGCGGTGGTGGAGGCAAACAGCGGGGCAAACGCCCACTATGCCCAGCTTGCCCGCAGCGCAGGCTTGGGCGGCGCTGCGGACACGGTGGCGGTGCGGAACTTAAAAAACACCCTTGTGCAGCTGCGGCGGCAGCTCCGCCTGCCGGAAACCCTGGCGCAGGCGGGCATTGCACCGGCACAGGTGCGCGCGGAGACGGACAGTGTGGTGCGCGCGGTGTTGGCCGACCCTTGCTGCGCCACCAACCCGGTGCGTCCGGACGAGCGTATGGTCCGGCAGGTGCTACAGCAGGTGACCGGCGTTGGGTAAGCTGCTGAGTGTGGGACTGGACGTGGGTACTACCACCACCCAGCTGATTGTTTCGGCGCTGGCGGTGGAAAACCGGGGCAATGCCTTTTCCGTGCCGGAGATGGTCATCGGGCAGCGGGAGATTCTCTACCGCAGCCCTGTCATCTTCACCCCGTTATTATCCGGCGAACTGGTGGACGGAGAGAAGATTGCCGCGTGGGTGCAGGCGCAGTACGCTGCTGCCGGCATTGAAAAAAAGCAGGTGGACACCGGCGCGGTGATTATCACAGGCGAAACCTCCCGCAAGGAAAACGCCCGGCAGGTGCTGCACTACCTCTCCGGCTTTGCCGGGGATTTCGTGGTGGCAACCGCCGGACCGGACTTGGAGAGTGTCCTCTCTGCCAAGGGGGCGGGGGCGACAGATTATTCCGCCCGCACCGGCAAAACCGTCCTGCATATGGACATCGGCGGCGGCACCAGCAACCTGTCCTTTATTGAAAACGGAAAGTTTGTCCGCACCGGCTGCCTGAACGTGGGCGGACGGCTGATAAAATTCGGAGAAAACGGACAAATCACCTACCTGTCCCCGGTGCTGGACGGTCTTTGCGACCTGTCTTTGGGAGAAAAACCCACCCCGCAGCAGCTATCTTCTGTGACGGAGTTTTTGGTGCAGGCGCTGGAAATGGCGGCGGGACTGCGAGAGAAAACAGACCTTTTAGACCGGCTGACCACCAAGGAAAACACCGGTCTGTGGACACCGCGGCAGGCAGAGGTCATCTCCTTTTCCGGCGGTGTGGCAGACTGCATTGACACACCCCACCCGGACTTTGCCTTTGGGGATTTGGGGGTGCTGCTGGGGCGGACAATCCGGGAAAGCCGCCTGTGCAGCGGCGCATACCGGCTGGGGGAGCAGACCATTCGGGCAACGGTCATTGGCGCAGGCAGTCACAGCACCCAGCTCTCCGGCTCAACGGTGTTTCTTTCCGGCGTGGAACTGCCGAAGAAAAATCTCCCCGTTGCACACCTACCAATGCCCGTCACCGCCGAAGCGGTGGCCAGTGCCTATGCCGGGCAGGACAGTGACGAAATTGTCCTCGCCTTTGCCGGCTACCCCTCCCCCTCCTATGCCCAGGTAAAACAGATGGCGGAGGCCATCGTTTCCGGCAGCCAAAATCGGGGGCTTCTGGTGTGTGTAGAAACGGATATGGCAAAGGCGCTGGGTCACGCCATCTCCCTTTTGCAGCCGGACAGGCCCTGCCTGTGTATCGACCGAATCCGTCTGCGCAGCGAGAGCTTTTTGGACATCGGCGCGCCGGTGGGGCCGGCGATGCCTGTGGTCATTAAGACACTGATTCTTTCACGATAAGAGGTAATCTATGAAACTGAAAACCACCCTATTGGGAAAAACCTACACATTTAAGGATGTCAAGCAGGTGCTTGCCAAGGCCAACGAGGAAAAGACCGGCGACAAGCTGGCAGGCCTTGCCGCCGAGAGCGCCCAGGAGCGGGTCGCCGCCAAGGTGGTACTGTCCCAGCTGACCCTGGGGGATTTGCGGGAAAACCCCGCCGTTCCCTATGAAGCAGACGAGGTCACCCGCATTATCCAGGACGATGTGAACACCCCCACCTACGAAAAGCTGCGGAATATGACCGTGGCAGAGTTCCGGGAGTGGATTCTGGACGAGAACACCACCGCCGATGACATTCGCAAGGCAAGCCGGGGCCTAACCTCCGAGATGGTGGCGGCGGTGTGCAAGCTGATGAGCATCTTAGACCTTATCTACGCCGCGGCGAAGATTCCCGTCACCGCCCACTGCAACACCACCATCGGTCTGCCGGGCACCCTGTCCTGCCGCTTGCAGCCCAACCATACCACCGATGACCCGGACGGCATCACCGCCTCGGTGTTAGAGGGTCTGAGCTTGGGCGCAGGCGATGCAGTGATTGGTCTGAATCCCGTCACCGACTCCCCCGAACAGGTGGGTAAGGTGCTGCGGCGGTTTCAGGAAATCAAGGAGCATTGGGAAATTCCCACCCAGATTTGCGTCCTTGCCCACGTACCCGCCCAGATGAAGGCGGTACGGGCGGGTGCGCCCTGCGATTTGATTTTCCAGTCCATCGCAGGCAGCCAAAAGGGCAACGAGGCCTTCGGCTTCTCTGCCCAGACCCTGCAGGACGCCAAGGATTTGCTGCTGACCGACGGAACAGCCGAGGGCCCCAACGTGATGTACTTTGAGACCGGGCAGGGCTCGGAGCTTTCTTCCAACGCCCACCACGACACCGACCAGGTGACGATGGAGGCCCGGTGCTACGGCTTTGCCAAGCGCTTTTCGCCATTTCTGGTGAATACTGTGGTTGGCTTTATCGGGCCGGAGTACCTGTACGATGCCCGGCAGGTGACCCGGGCGGGTCTTGAGGACCATTTTATGGGCAAGCTCACCCGCATTTCTATGGGCTGCGACTGCTGCTACACCAACCATATGAAGGCAGACCAGAACGCCATTGAAGATTTGGCAACCTTGCTGACCGTTGCCGGCTGCAACTACTTTATGGGCATTCCCCACGGCGACGATATTATGCTCAACTACCAGACCACCGGCTTCCGGGAAACCGCCACCTTGCGGGAGCTGACCGGCAAGACCGCAATCCCGGAATTTGACCGGTGGCTGCACAAAATGGGCTTTTTGGAAAACGGCAGGCTGACGAAAAAGGCCGGCGACGGCTCAAGCTTGCTGTTTTAAGGAGGTGCGCTATGAACAAACAGGAACTGACCAGCCTTGTATCGGAAATCTTAAGCCAGATGAACGGCACGCAGCCCCAGGTAAAGTCCAGCGATTATAAAACGGTGGTCTACAACGAAGACCGCCCCCCGGACAACGGCTCGGTGGAGGATGTATCTGCCCTGGATTTGCGGAAGCTGTATCTGGTAAACGACCCTGCCGACGAAAAGGCATTCCGCCACTTAAAGGAAAAGACCCCCGCCCGTTTGGGCAGCGGACGGGCAGGCCCCCGCTATAAAACGCTGACAATGCTCCGCTTCCGGGCAGACCACGCGGCAGCGCAGGACGCGGTGTTCTCGGAACTACCGGAGGATTTCGGAGAGAAGAACGGTCTTGTGTCCGTGAAGACACGGTGCAAAGATAAGGACGAGTACCTCACCCGTCCGGACTACGGCCGTTGCTTTGACGAAGAAAACGCGGGCAAAATCCGCTCTGCCATACAGGGTAAGCCCGTTGTCCAGCTGGTGATTGGCGACGGACTGTCCTCGGCCGCCATCGCCGCCAACGCCTTGGACTGCGCCGCCGCCATTCGGGACGGCTTAAAGGTGCGGGGCATCGAGCTGGGCAAGGGCATTTTCGTCAAATTCTGCCGGGTGGGCGCAGGCGATGCGGTGGGTGATATTACCGGCTGCGACCTGGTCTGCGTGCTGGTGGGCGAGCGGCCCGGTCTTGTCACCGACAAGAGTATGTCCGCTTATATCACCTACAAGCCTCACACCGGGGTTTCCGAATCCTCCCGCACGGTGGTGTCCAACATTCACGCCCAGGGTACACCGGCGGTGGAGGCGGGCGCTTACGTGGCAGAGCTGATTGACACCATACTCAAAAAGCAGGTCTCCGGCGTGGGTCTGCATCTGGAGGATACTAAATGATACCTGTAAACATTCTGGCGGTGCGGTATCTGGCAAGCGCCTCCCCGGGGCTGTGCCGGGCGCTGGGCGCGCCGGAGGGGTTTCCCTGTTTAGGACTTATCACCACCGACTGTGACGATGCCACCTATATCGCGCTGGACGAGGCAACCAAGTCGGCGGAGGTGCAGGTATGCTTCGGGTCTTCCTTTTACGCCGGGGCGGCAAATGCCTCCACCCCCAATGCCGGCGAGGTGCTGGGAATTCTCTGCGCCGCCACCCCCGGGGCGCTGCGCAGCGGTATGGAATCGGCTGTAGGGGCGCTGGGCAGAATCGGCTTTGACCAGGCGGGAAATGTGCCCTACCTTGCCTATACGGTAAGTAGCTGCGGCAGCTTTCTTGCCAAGGAAGCGGGCGTGGAGGAGGGCAGCGCCCTTGCCTATCTCATCGCGCCGCCGCTGGAGAGTATGTATGCCCTGGACGGGGCGCTGAAGGCGGCAGACGTAAGATTATGTAAACTATACCCGCCGCCCAGCCCCACCAATTTCGGCGGCGGTCTGCTCACAGGCACCCAGTCTGCCTGCGCCGCCGCCTGCGCCGCCTTTGCTTCGGCAGTGGCCGAGGTGGCGGAACGACCCAAATAAAGGAGTGAAGCTATGGAACTGGATAAGGACTTACAGGCGCGGCAGCAGGCCCGGGATTTGACAAAGCTTGCCCACAGCGCCCAGACGCTTCTCGCAAAAATGTCCCAGCAGCAGCTGGACACCATCGTGTCTGCCGTGGCAAAGGCATTTGCCGCCGCTGCGCCGGAGCTGGCTGAGCTGGCAGTGCGGGAGACAGGCTTCGGTAACGTCACCGACAAAATCACCAAGAACGAATTTGCCTCCAAGCGAGTGCTGCGCGCCATCGAGGGGATGACCTGCGTTGGCGTATTAAACGAGAACGACCGGGAAAAACTATGGGAAATCGGTGTGCCGGTGGGTGTCATTGCAGCCATCGTGCCCAGCACAAATCCCACCTCTACCGTGTGCTATAAGGCCCTCATTGCCTTAAAATCCGGCAACAGCATCGTCTTCTCCCCCCACCCCAAGGCCATCGCCTGCACGATGCGGGCGGGGGAAATTGTGGCAAAGGCGGCAGAGTCCGCAGGCGCGCCCAAGGGGTCTGTCGGCTGCCTGAGTATTCCCTCTATGGCAGGCTGCAAGGAGCTGATGGAGGCGGAGGCTACCCGGCTGATTCTTGCCACCGGCGGACCGGCAATGGTCAAGGCCGCCTACTCCTCCGGCAAGCCTGCCATCGGTGTGGGCGCGGGCAACGGACCGGTGTATATCCACCGGTCGGCAAATGTGGAAAAGGCGCTTAGCTGTATTCTGCGCTCGAAAACCTTTGACTACGGCACAGTCTGCGCCTCGGAGCAGAGCATTATCGTAGAGGCGTCTATGGAGTCGCAGGTAAAGGAAACCGCCTCCAAAATGGGCTTTTACTTTATGGACAAGGAGCAAGCCGGCAAGCTGGCAAAGCTTTTGTTTAAACCAAACGGCACGCTAAACCCCGAAATCGTAGGCAAATCCGCCCTGTGTCTTGCGGAAAAGGCAGGTTTTTCCGTGCCAAGCTCCACCAAGGTGCTGGTGGCACGGGAGCAGGAAGCAGGCCCGACCCGGCCCTACTCTATGGAAAAGCTCTGTCCTGTGCTGGCATTTTTCGTAATGGACAATGAGGACGCAGTGCTGTCTAAGGCCATTGAAGTGCTGATTCACGAGGGCAGCGGCCACACCTTTGCTATGCACGCAGAGGACAACGCGGTCATCCGGAAATTTGCCCTGCAGATTCCCGTATCCCGCTTTCTGGTAAACACCCCCGCGGCGCTGGGCGGCATTGGGGCAAGCACCGGACTGTTTCCGGCGCTCACCCTTGGCTGCGGCGCGGTGGGCGGCAGCTCCTCCTCCAACAACATCTCTCCTATGGATTTAATCAACATTCGCCGGGTGGCGTGGGGCGTGGAGGAAGGAAACAACACGTCGGTGGATACTGACTTAATAGAAATCCTCACAGCAAAAATTTTGGAACGATTAAAGTAAAGGAGTCAATAAAATGAACACAAATTCTCTGGGTATGATTGAAACCAAGGGCCTCATCGGCGCTATTGAGGCTGCCGACGCGATGGTCAAGTCCGCCAACGTCCAGCTGGTGGGCAAGGAGCAGGTAGGCGGCGGTCTGGTGACCGTGATGGTACGCGGCGACGTGGGCGCAGTGAAGGCTGCCACCGATGCAGGCGCAGCGGCAGCGGAAAAGGTGGGCGAGCTGATTTCCGTACACGTGATTGCCCGTCCCCACACGGAGGTGGACAACATTCTGCCCAAGGGCAAGCTGAGCTCTTCCGCCCCCGCTGCTAAGTAATGCTCTATACCAGACAGGCGGCGCGGGATAACATCCGCAACCGGGACGGAAAACGGGTATTCTATCTGGGCAAGAACGACCAGCTGACCAGCGACGCCCGGGATTTTCTCAATGCCGAGCGGATTGCCATTGTGCCTGCCGAGCAGGCGAAGCCAGAGCGGTATCGGCTGCTGAGCGGCGGGTTTATGGAGGAGAAACCGGAGCATATGACCCACCTGAACGGAGACGTTTTGGTGGAAAAGACCCACCCCCGCATTGCCCTGCGGGGGGCGGTAGACGCCTTGGAGGCGGAGCTGCTTTTGTGCTGCGCAGACGCCTGCGGGGAGATACGCACACAGTTAGAGGAGGCGCTGTCCTTTGCCCGTTTTCTGCTGCGGTGCGAGGTGCTGGACGAGCCGGTCACTGCAATGCACTTGGGCGGTCTGGATGAGGCCGCTCTCCGCGTCCGCAGCCACCGCCCCCAGGATTTTTACGGACAGCCCCACTTTATGCCCGCCCCCACGGACGGGAGACTCCTGCTGCAGGTTAACCGCGCCCGCTGCGCTGCCCGGGCGGCAGAGCTTCACGCAGTGGCGGCATTTCCCATAGGACGGGAGGATTTGCTCCGGGGCTTTAACCGCCTAAGCAGCTTTTTGTATTTAATTATGATACAACTCAAATCCGCAAAGGAGTGAAATTGTGGATTATGTAAACTTAACCGAGCAGGTAATTGCCCGGCTTTTTGTGGAACTGGAGGCCTCCGGCCGCCACGTCCACGTGACCAAGCAGCAGGCGCTGAAATTATTTGGACACCCTCTAACCCCCAAGCGGGAGCTGTCCCAGCCGGGGCAGTACCTTGCCAATGAGCGGGTTACGGTGATTGGCCCGAAAGGGCGCTTTGAAAATGTGGCGGTGCTGGGTCCGGAGCGGAGGGAGGCTCAGGTGGAGCTGTCTATGACCGACGCCAGAACGCTGGGCATTTCCGCGCCCATCCGGCTGTCCGGTGACGTTGCCGGTACTCCCGGCGCCACCTTACAGGGGGAAAACGGCACTGTAGACATTGATTGCGGTGTGATGGTTGCCCGCCGGCACATTCACATCACCCCGGAGGACGCAAAGCGTTTCGGCGTCGAGGACAAGCAGGTGGTAAGCCTGCAGACCTTTACCCAGCGACCGCTGACCTTCGGCGATGTGGTGGTGCGGGTTAGCCCGGATTTCCAGACACGGGTGCATCTTGACTACGACGAGGCAAACGCCTGCGGCTTTGTAAACGGGGATTTGGGGAGGATACTGCCTTGAGAGCGCTGCTGATTGGAGAACGCCCCGGGTGCGATCTGGGGTTTACCTACGAAAGCGCCCCGCCCTACGACGGCGTGGTAATCGGGTCACTGTCTCTGGGACAGGCGCTGTGCTTTGCCCACGAACAGGCCCTCTCTGCCCTGGCAGAGGGGAAGAAGGTGGTGTGCTATGAGCCGGGCTTTCCCCAAGCTCCCAAAAACAGAGCCTTGGGCGCTGCGTTGGCCAGCAGTCGGCGGAATATGAAAAACTTAGGCATCATCTTTACCGACGGCGGACAGAAGCGGCTCATCACCGCCCAGGAGGCCCGGCAAATGAAGCTTTCCGGCAGTCGGCCTGCCCCGGGGTCGGTACTAACACCTTTAGCGAAGGAGATACTTGAGTGAAAATCGGAACAGTAACAGGCTCTGTCTGGTCCACCAGAAAGGCGCAATGCCTGCAGGGACAGACCTTTCTGGTGGTGGACACTATGCTTGGCCCTGTGGTGGCGGCGGATCAGGTAGGCGCCGGCAAGGGGGACAAAGTGCTGCTGGTCACCGGCACGGTCGCCAGCAAATTCTGTATGGAAGCGCCGGTGGACGCAGCGGTGGTTGCCATCATTGATACGGAGGAACGCCGTGGCCATTCATGAGATTCTCATCGTCATTATGGGCATTTTTGCCGCGCTGGGCGCGCTGGACAGAATCTTCGGTAACCGCCTCGGTCTGGGACACCCCTTTGAAGAGGGCATTTTGGCAATGGGTACGCTGGCGCTGGCTATGCTGGGTATCATCTCCCTTGCGCCGGTGCTGGCAAGGCTGCTCAATCCCGTGGTGGTGCCGGTGTACCGCTTTCTGGGCGCGGATCCGGCAATGTTTGCCGGTACGATTCTTGCCTGCGATATGGGCGGCGGCGCGCTGGCCCAGCAGATGAGCAGTGACCCCAATGCAGCGATGCTGGGGGGTGTGCTCTGCGGCAGTATGCTGGGCGCGACCATTGTTTTTACCATTCCTGTGGCAATGGGTATCCTCAAGCAGGAGGACCGGCCTGCTATGGCAAAGGGCATTTTGGCCGGCATCGTCACCATTCCCGCAGGCCTTTTGGTGGGCGGACTGGTAGCAGGCTTTCCCGTAGGAATGGTTTTGCGGAATTTAATTCCCATCGTCATCATCGGCGGACTGATTGCATTGGGTCTTGTGTTTGCGGAAAAAGCGATGATCAAGGGCTTTGGCTATTTTGGTAAGGGCGTGATTATTCTCATCACCGTGGGTCTGGGCGCCGCCATTGTGGAAGAGCTGACCGGCTTTACCGTGATACCCGGTATGGCGCCCCTGAGCGAGGGCTTTGCCACTGTGGGCGCAATCGCCATTGTGTTGGCAGGCGCGTTTCCCCTGGTCCACGTCATTACCCGCCTGCTCCGCAAGCCGCTGCTGAAGCTGGGCAATGGGCTGGGCATTAACGATACCGCCGCCGGCGGACTGATTGCCACCCTGGCAAACTCCGTTGCCACCTTTGAGCGGGTGAAGGATATGGACGACCGGGGCAAGGTGGTCAACATCGCCTTTGCGGTGAGCGCGGCGTTCGTGTTCGGCGACCATATGGGCTTTACCGCCGGCTTTGCGCCGGAGATGCTCCCGGCAATGATTGCCGGCAAGCTTGCCGGCGGCATTACCGCCGTGGCGGTGGCGCTGCTTCTGACCAAGAAGAAGCATTGACAATTCCCCTTTGTTTTGGTATGCTAAAGCAAAACAAAACAAAGGGGATTTTCTATGAAAAGAGCGGATTATATCAGTTGGGACGAATATTTTATGGGTGTTGCTATGCTGGCGGCCCGCCGCAGCAAGGACCCCAGCACACAGGTAGGCGCCTGCATCGTCTCGCCCGACAATATCATTATCTCCACCGGCTACAACGGTATGCCCAAGGGCTGCAGCGATGACGAGTTCCCCTGGGACCGCACCGGCGAGGAGACCAAGTACCCCTACGTGGTCCACGCGGAGCTGAACGCCATTCTCAATGCCAACGGCCGTGACCTGCGGGGCAGCCGGATTTACGTGGCGCTGTTCCCCTGCAACGAGTGCGCCAAGGCAATTATTCAGAGCGGCGTGAAAGAAGTTTACTACCTGTCCGACAAGTACGCCGACACCCCCACCACCAAGGCCTCCAAGCGGATGCTGGATGCCGCCGGTGTGCGGTATATCCGTCTGCGCACGGACGTAAAGGAACTGACGCTGGACTTTGTCCCCGAAGAGGAAAAATAAAATCCACGGGAGCGGAAATCCGCTCCCGTGGATTTTTGCCCATAAATAGCAAAAACCGCAGGTTTTGACCTGCGGTTCTTGCAACAAGAAAAAGAGGAGAGAAAAAATGAAAAAGGAGATGTGTGAAGTGAAGTTAAGCATTGTGGACTATTGAGCAGTCCTTGAATCTTATGGCATTATCTTACCAAGTAAATATGAATAAAGTAAGTGACAAATTATTAAGTTTGTATTAAGTTTATGAATGTTTGCATAATTTTTGCAAAATCCCCCCTTGCCATTTGACGAAGCGGCAAAAATAGGGTATGATACACACAAGAATGTTTGTACCCACAAGGAGACTGTATGCTGGATAAATTGCAAGCGGTAGAAAACCGCTTTGAGGAAATTTGCGCCCGCTCGGAGCAGCCGGATTTCTACTCTGACCCCAAAAAGGCTGCCGCCATTTTGCGGGAGCGCAACGACTTAGAGCCTATTATTGAGACCTATCGGGCCTACCGGCAGGCGCAAACGGATATGCAGGAAGCACAGGAGCTGATGAGTGACCCGGAGATGAAGGAGCTGTGCCAGCAGACCTATCTGGAGGCAAAGGCCGCCTCCGAGGAGCTGTGCGGCAAGCTGCAAATCCTGCTGCTGCCCAAAGACCCCAACGATGACAAAAGCGTCATTGTGGAAATCCGCGGCGGCGTAGGCGGTGAGGAAAGCGCCCTGTTTGCCCACAGCTTGTTCCGTATGTACTCTATGTACGCCCAGAAGATGGGCTGGAGCGTGGAGCTGATGAACTACAACGACACGGAGCTGGGCGGTGTCAAGGAAGCGGACTTCGTCATTAACGGACGGGGCGCCTATTCCCGGCTGAAGTACGAGTCCGGTGTCCACCGGGTGCAGCGGGTGCCGGAGACCGAGTCCGGCGGTCGTGTCCACACCTCCACCGCCACCGTGGCAGTGCTGCCGGAAATGGAAGAGGTGGACGTGCAAATCAATCCCGCGGACGTGGAAATGCAGGTCTACCGGGCCAGCGGCGCGGGCGGTCAGCACGTGAACAAGACCTCCTCTGCGGTGCGGCTGATTCACAAGCCCACGGGCATTGTGGTGGCCTGTCAGGAGGAGCGCAGTCAGGTGCAGAACCGGGAGAAGTGTATGCGTATGCTGGCCTCCAAGCTCTACGAAATCGAGCAGGAAAAGCTGGACGCGGCGGTGACGGGTATGCGCCGCAGCCAGGTGGGTACGGGTATGCGCAACGAGCGGATTCGCACCTACAATTTCCCACAGGGTCGGGTCACCGACCACCGAATCGGTCTGACGCTGTACAAAATCGACCAGATTATGGACGGCGCAATTGACGAAATCATCGACGCGCTGGCAACTGCCGACCAGGCAGAGAAGCTGAAGAATAGTAATTGACAATTGACAATGGACAATTGACAATTATTGAGGTATATTATGGAATTTATTACAAATTCACCTACAGAAACTGAGGCGGTGGGTGCAGCGCTGGCAGAAAAGCTGACAGCCGGCACGGTGATTGCCTACCGGGGGGATTTGGGCGCTGGCAAAACCGCCTTTACCCGGGGTCTGGCACGGGGTCTGGGGATTGCCGAGCCGGTGACCAGTCCCACCTACACCATTGTAAATGAATATCTGTCCGGGCGACTCCCCCTGTTCCACTTTGATATGTACCGCCTGCGCTGCGCCGACGACCTGTTTGACATCGGCTGGGAGGACTATTTGGAGCGGGGCGGTATCTGTGCCGTGGAGTGGAGCGAGAATGTGGCAGAGGCTTTGACCTCGCCCGTCACCGTGACCATTGAAAAAGCCGGCGAGGAGTCCCGGAAAATTACCGTTACAGGGGGCAACATCTATGATTTTAGCCTTTGAGACCTCTGCCAAGGCCGCCTCTGTGGCCCTTTGGGAAGATGGAAAGCTGCTGGGGGAAAGCTACCAGAACACAGGCTTGACCCACAGCCAGACCCTGCTGTCTATGGCGGAGGATATGCTGCGCAATTGCGGTAAAACCGCCGAAGATGTAACCGCCGTCGCCGTTGCCAACGGACCGGGCAGCTTTACCGGCGTGCGCATCGGCGTGGCTGCCGCCAAAGGCTTTGCCTGGGGGCGGGAAATCCCCTGCGTGGGCGTGTCCACATTGGAGGCGATGGCGCGGAATCTGGGCGTGTGGGACGGCTATGTGGTTTCTGCGATGGACGCCCGCCGGGACCAGACCTACACCGCCCTCTTCCGGGCGGAAAACGGAACGCTGACCCGCATCACCGAGGACGCCGCCCTCTCTTACGCGGAATTAAAAGAAACATTAAAAAATTGCGAAAAACCGTTTTTTTTAGTTGGAGACGGGGCAGTTTTGTGTTATAATACCCTTAAAGAAGACCTGCCTGGTCTGGTACTGCCACCGGAGCACCGTATGCACCAGCGGGCAACGGGTGTAGCGCTGGTTGCCGAGGAAATGCTATCCCGGGGCGAAAGCGCTGACGGCGCAAGCCTGAAACCCAACTATTTAAGATTATCCCAGGCAGAGCGGGAACGTCTTGCCCGGGAAAACAGATAAAGGAGATACAAAAATGGGTACTGTTCACGAATTAAACCATCCCCTCATTCAGCACAAGCTGGCAATCCTCCGGAACAGAAAGACCGGCGTTAAGGAATTCCGCGAGCTGGTCAGCGAGATTTCCGGTCTGATGTGCTACGAGGCCACCCGCAAGCTGCCCACCGAGGAAGTTATGGTGCAGACACCCGTGGCAATGGCAAAGTGCCGGAAGCTCTCCGGCAAGAAATTGGCAATTATCCCCATTCTCCGGGCGGGTCTGGGTATGGTGGACTCTATGCTGGACCTCATTCCCTCTGCAAAGGTGGGTCACATCGGCCTGTACCGGGACCCCGAGACCCATCAGCCGGTGGAATACTACTGCAAGCTGCCCGAGGACATCGGCAAGCGGGAAGTGTTCGTGGTTGACCCTATGCTGGCAACCGGCGGCAGCGCCATCGCAGCCATTGAATTTTTGAAGAAGCACGGCTGCAAGAACATCACGATGATGAACATCATCGGCTGCCCCGAGGGCGTGAAGGCTGTGCAGGAGGCACACCCCGATGTGGACATCTACGTGGCCGCCATTGACGAGATGCTCAACGACCACGCTTACATCGTTCCCGGTCTGGGCGATGCCGGCGACCGTATTTTCGGCACAAAATAATGCAAACAGGTGCGTGTAAAAACACGCACCTGTTTTTTATATTGTTACAGCGGCACGGGAACAAAGCCCTCCCGGGTGAGAATATACCGCTCGGTATAGCCGCAATCCCGCAAAAGCTGTTCTGCTTCCCGGAAATGGCAGTCCATTTTCTCCTTTTGGTGGCAGTCGGAGGAAATCACCGCGCCAAAACCCAACCGCTTCATCTCTTTTATAAGGAAGGGGTCGGGATAGGGGGTGGTGCGGTAACCCCGGGCAACCGCGCCGGTGTTTACCTCAAAATAGGGAATTTTCCCCGCCAGCGCCTCTGCCGCTTCAATGGCCGCAAAGCGGTATTCCTTTGCGTCGGAATCGAAGAAATTCACGCTGTCTCTATGCTTGGTAATCAGGTCAAAATGCCCGATAATGTCGCAATCGCCAAAATCCGGCAGCCAGGATAGCTGGCGGTAGTACTCCTTGGCAAAGGCCATTCCGTCGCCGGCAAAATGCTCGTCAATCATCTTACGGAAATGTTCCGAAACGCCGTCAAATTCATAGTCCACCCCGTCAAAACGCAGGCCGTGGACAGAGCCGATTACATAGTCATACCCCTCCGGCCGCTCCGGACAGCAAATGTCAAATTCCAGACCGCAGAACACGTCAATCTGCTGTGCGTACTTTTCCTTCAGCCGGGCAATTTCCGCCCGGTACTGCTCTGTAGCCTCCAGGGACATAGAGTAATACGCTGCGTAGGGCATATAGCAGTGACCGGAGAAGCCGATGGCACCAAAGCCTTTTTTTATTGCCTCCAGCACCACCTCTTCCGGGGTGTCGTTTCCGTCGCAGAGGGTGGTGTGCTGATGTAAATTTTGCAATGTATTCATAACGCGCTCCTTTTTTCTGTTCTTCTACATTATATGCCATCGCCTTAATAAATCAACTATTTTCTTGCTTTTTTCCCCAATTGTGGTACAATGGTTGGGATATTTTCTGCAAGGACTGTTTTTTATGAGCAAAACCTTAAATATGACCCAGGGCAAGCCGCTGAAACTGCTGCTTGTCTTTTCTCTGCCGCTGATGCTTGCCAATATGTTCCAGCAGCTGTACACGATGGTGGACACCGCCATCGTAGGTCAGGGCGTGGGTATGGCAGCGCTGGCGGCGCTGGGGTGCGTGGACTGGCTTAACTGGATGATGCTCGGCTCTGCCCAAGGCTTCACCCAGGGCTTCAGTGTGCGCATTTCCCAAAAATTCGGTGAAGAAGACCCTGTCGGACTGCGGCTGTTTATGGGACAGTCCGCTGTCCTTTCCGCTGTGCTGGCGGCAGTGCTGTGCCTTGTTGGACAGCTGGGTCTGCCGCTGTTTTTGCTTCTGCTGCGGGTGCCGGAGAGCCTGTACCCAATGGCAAATCTTTACACCCGGATTCTCTTTGCCGGTATCCCCGCTATGCTCTTTTTCAACTACTGCTCGGCGATGCTCCGGGCGGTGGGCGACAGTAAAACCCCGCTGATTGCGATGGCGGTCGCCTCTGTGACCAACATTGCCTTAGACGCGGTAGCTGTGTTCTGTCTGCGCTGGGGGGTTGCCGGCGCGGCGTTGGCAACTGTGTTTTCCCAATGCCTGTCCGGCGTCATCTGCGTAATACAGATTGGAAAAAATCCCCTGCTGGAAATCCGCAAAGCGGATTTGACGCCCCGCAGGGATATTCTTGTGAATCTGATAAAAATCGGCACGCCCAACGCGTTAAAAAATCTGGTGGTGGCGCTGGGCGGTATGGCAGTGATGGCAGTGGTCAACACCTTCGGCACAGCCTTCATCGCCGGCTTTACCTCGTCCAATAAGCTCTACGGCCTGCTGGAAATCGCCGCCCTGTCCTACGGCTATGCGGTCATCACCTACGTAGGTCAAAATTACGGCGCGATGCGCTTTGACCGTATCCGCCAGGGTATGAAAAGCGCCGCGCTGCTGGCGGTTGCCACCAGTGTGGTGATTGCCGCGCTGATGTTCCTTTTTGGCAGAGAAATCACGATGCTATTTATCTCCACGGAAAACCCCGCAGAGGCCGCTCAGGCGGGAGATGTGGCGTACCGGTATCTGTGTACGATGGCATCCTGCCTGCCCGTTTTGTACATTCTCTATCTGCTGCTTTCCGGATTGCAGGGATTGGGCGATACGGTACGACCGATGGTCTCCGGCATTATCGAGCTTTTCCTGCGTATCTGCGTGGCGGTGGTAGTGGCATACACCGGTCGCGCCTCCGGCATTTTCAGCGCGGAGGTTGCCGCCTGGTTTGGCGCGGTGGTATACCTTACCTACCACTTCCGCAAACGTATCCGCTCCGAACAGTAAAGAAAAAGACCCGACTTTCAGTCGGGTCTTTTTTTATTCAAAGAACTCCTTAATGGTGTCAAAGAACTTGTTCCGCTTGGGACTGCTCTTGCCGTCAAGGGAATCGTCCAGCTGGCGCAGCAGCTCCTTTTGCTCCTTGGAGAGCTTGGTGGGGGTCTCCACCACCACGGTAAACCGGTGGTCGCCCCGGCGCTTGGGGTTGTTCACCGCGGGAATGCCCTTGCCGGAGATGGTGAACATTCTGCCGGTCTGGGTACCCTCGGGAATGTCGAACTTCACCTTGCCGTCTAAGGTGGGCACTTCAATCTCCGCACCCAGCGCCGCCTGGGTGAAGGTGATGGGCACTTCGCAGTACACGTGCACGCCGTCCCGCTCAAAAATGGGGTGGCGCTTGATGTAAATATCCACCATCAGGTCACCGTTGGGACCGCCGTTGGAGCCAACGCAGCCCTCGCCCCGAAGGCGCACGGTCTGTCCTTCGTTGACGCCGGCAGGCACGCTGACCTTGATTTTCTGGGTGCGGCGGACCTTGCCCTTGCCACGGCAGGTGGTGCAGGGATTCTTGATAATCCTGCCCCGTCCGGAACACTGGGGACAGGTGGTCTGGGTCTGCATACGCATACCCATAATATTCTGGGTCACATAGACCTGACCGGCGCCCTTACACTGGGAGCAGGTCTCCACAGCCCCGTCGGCAGAGCCGCTGCCGTTACACACAGCGCAGTTTTCGATTCTCTGGGCGGCGACCTCTTTCTCCACGCCGAAGGCTGCCTCCTCAAAGGTCAGCTCCAGCCGTGCGCCCACGTTTTCGCCCCGGCGGGGGGCATTCTGGGTGCTCTGCCGCCGGCTGCC
>JAZTWB010000017.1:0-7993 GCA_045635645.1 Faecousia sp.
GTGCCCAGAGGCACCGTTGTCCGGGATGCCGAGACCAACGAGGTCATCAAGGATATGTCCGATAAGGAAGATTTCATTCTCTGCAAAGGCGGCAGAGGCGGCTGGGGCAACAAGCATTTTGCCACGCCCACCCGTCAAGTACCCCGCTTTGCCAAGGCGGGCCTGCCCGGACAGGAGCGGGATGTGATTTTGGAGCTGAAGCTGTTGGCGGACGTGGGCCTGGTGGGCTTCCCCAACGTGGGCAAATCCACACTGCTTTCCGTCACCTCCAACGCCCGTCCCAAAATCGCCAACTACCACTTTACCACCCTATACCCCAATCTGGGCGTCATCTATGTGGACGAGGGCGTGTCCTTTGTTATGGCGGACATTCCCGGTATCATCGAGGGCGCTGCCGACGGCGCTGGCTTGGGTCACGATTTCCTGCGGCACATCGACCGCTGCCGGCTGCTGGTCCACGTGGTGGACGTGTCCGGCAGTGAGGACAGAGACCCGGTGGAGGATTTCGATGCCATCTGCGAGGAGCTGAAGAGCTACTCTGTGGACCTTAGTAACCGTCCGATGATTGTGGCAGCCAACAAGTGCGACCTGCTGATGCCGGAGTCGGATAATTTAGAGCGCTTGCGCGCCCACGTAGAGAAAGCCGGCTGCGAGTTTTACGAGATTTCCGCAGGCACGACCCAAGGCACAAAGAATCTGATGCGCGTGGTGGCAGAAAAACTCCGCACTCTGCCCCCTGTGACCATTTACGAGCCGGAGTACGTGGCACCCGTTGCCGAGGTTGGCGACCCCAACGCCTTGGAAATTGAGCATTACGGCAACACTTGGGTGGTCACCGGCACGTGGCTGGAGCGGCTTGTGATGAACATCAATTTTGATGACTATGAATCCCGCAACTACTTTGATATGCAGCTGCACAAGTGCGGTCTGTTCAAGCGGTTGGAGGAGATGGGGATTCAGGACGGCGATACGGTGGATATTTACAACATCGAGTTTGAATATCAGAGATAGTGTTGCCATTTTGGAAGATTTCTTATATAATAACAGCATTACAAGGCGTAATGCTGTTATTTTTTTAGGTTGCGAGGAACAAGGTATGGATTTTAAGGTACTGGCCGTAGGCGATGTGGTAGGAAACCCGGGTATGCAGCGGGTGCGCCGCAGCCTGCGGTGGCTGAAACGGCAGACCGGCGCAGATTTCGTGGTGGTCAACGGAGAAAACGCATCCGTGGTGGGTATGACTCCCCGGCAGGCCGACGAAATCTTCGATGCCGGCGCAGATGTGATTACGATGGGCAACCATACCTTTGGCAAGCGGGAGCTTGCAGATTATATGGACGAAAACGGACGGATTCTCCGTCCTGCAAACTATGCGCCCCAGGCGCCCGGCAAGGGCTATGGGGTGTTTGAGACCAAATGCGGCCCGGTGGCGGTGATTGACCTGCAGGGCCGGGTGAATATGGATTATACCCCGGACAACCCCTTTTTGCAGGTGGAGAAAATTCTGAAAGAATTGGACACCAAGCTGATTTTCGTGGAGCTCCACGCAGAGGCCACCTCCGAGAAACTGGCGTTGGGCTATATGCTGGACGGCCGTATCAGCGCCCTGTGGGGCACCCATACCCACGTACCCACCGCCGATACCCAGGTGCTTCCCAAGGGTACGGGCTATGTGACGGATTTGGGCATGACCGGCCCGAAGTACTCGGTTTTGGGTATCCGGCCGGAGCTGTCCATTGCCAAATTCCGGGGCGATTTGCCGGAGCGCTACCAGTGGGCAGAGGGTCAGACCAAGCTGGAGGCGGTGCTGTTTACCATTGACAGCCAAACCGGTCTGTGCAAAAAAGTCGAAAGGGTGGATTGCAGCGATGAAGATTTTACACACGGCTGACTGGCACCTGGACGCCCCCCTGCAGGGACACGGGGAACAGCTGCGCCGGGCGCTGGCGGAAATCCCCCGGCAGGTGCAGGAGCTTGTGAAACAGGAAAATTGCGATTTGGTACTCCTTGCCGGCGATGTGTTTGACGGGGCGTACACGCCCCATACTTATCAGTGCGTATACCAGGCGCTGAAGGATATGGAAGTGCCGGTGTTTGTCACCCCGGGCAACCACGATTTTGGCTCACCGGAGAGCCCGTGGGTGAAGGAATTGTGGCCGGAGAATGTGCATATTTTCAAATCCCAGCAGGTGGAATCGGTGGATTTGGAGCGCCTTGACTGCCGCGTTTACGGCGCAGGCTTTGCGGGTATGGACTGCCCACCTCTGTTGGAGAATTTTCAGGCGGGGAGCGACAGGCGGTATGCCGTCGGCATCTTCCACGGCGACCCCACCCAGACCCATTCTCCCTATAATCCCATAACAACGGCCCAGGTGCTATCGTCGAATCTTGACTATCTGGCGCTGGGACATATCCACAAGGCAGACAGCTTTGTATCGGGAAAGACCCTGTGCGCCTGGCCCGGCTGCCCGATGGGCAGAGGCTATGACGAGCAGGGGGAAAAGGGTGTGTACATCGTGACGCTGGAGGACACCGCCGAGATTGCGTTCCGCCCCTTAAATACCCCCCGCTTTTACGATTTGCAGGCAGAGCCGGCCCGGCTGGAGAATGTCCTGCCCCCTGTGGGCAATGAAAATTACTACCGCATCACCCTGGTTGGCAGCTGCGAAGCGCCGGATTTGGCGGCTTTGCAGGGTCAGTACGCCCAGTTCCCCAATTTAGTGCTGCGGGATAAGACCACCCGCCCGGTAGACGTGTGGGGCGCGCTGGGAGAGGACAGCTTTGAGGGCGTGTATTTTGGCTTGCTCAAGCAGGCATTTGACACCGCCGAAGGGGAAGAAAAAGAGGAAATTTTGCTCTCGGCGGAGCTTTCCCGCCGGTTACTTGAGGGGCAGGAGGTGGTGCTGCCGTGAAAATTCTGTCTATGACCGCCACCTTTGGCAAGCTCTCTAACCAGACCCTTGCGCTGAATTCAGACTTAAACATTATTGAGGCCCATAACGAATGGGGCAAGAGTACCTGGTGCGCATTTTTGA
This sequence comes from Faecousia sp., assembly GCA_045635645.1. Classification (GTDB taxonomy): domain Bacteria; phylum Bacillota; class Clostridia; order Oscillospirales; family Oscillospiraceae; genus Faecousia. The sequence goes on from JAZTWB010000017.1 coordinate 3,036, forward strand.
TGGCGATGCTCTACGGTATCGACACCGGCTCCCGCACCAAGACAGGTTTTTTGGCGGATAAAGAGCATTACGCCCCCTGGTCCGGTGAGCCGATGTCCGGCAGAATGGACATCCAGTGGAACGGGCGGGAGATTACCCTTGAGCGGACAAGCAAGGGAAGAACGCCTATGGGCGAGGTGCGGGCCTACGAGACCCACACCGGTGTGCCTGTGCCGGAGCTGGCGGTGGCCGTGCCCGGACAGGTGCTTTTGGGCGCGGAACGGAGCGTGTTCGCCCGGGCAGGCTTTTTGCGGCTTGCGGAGATGCCTGTCACCGAGGACGAGGCGCTGCGCCGCCGGCTGAACGAGCTGGTGACCACCGGCGATGAGTCCGGCGCGTCCGATGCGCTGGCGCAGAAGCTGCGGGATCTGAAGAACAAGTGCCGCTTCAATAAAAAAGGTCTGCTCCCCGAGGCGGAGGCCCGGAAAGCAGATTTGGAACAAAAATTACAGCAGCTGCAGGGTCTGCAGCAGCAGGTGTCTGTCATCGAAAGTCGGCAGGAGGCGCTGAAAACCCAGATTTCCGCGCTGGAAAACCACCGGCAGGCACTGGAATATAACGAGCAGCTGCTCTACGCCCAAAAGCTGGCAGCAGCGCAAGTGAGTCGGGATTCTGCCGCAGAAAAGCTGGCCCAGGCCCAGGCAGAATGTGACCGCTTGCCCACAAGCGAGCAGCTGCAAACGGCGGTGGACAATGCCCGCCGGCTGCGGGATACCCGGGAGCGCCTGCACACCAAGGCGCAGCTTTTGCCTCCGCTGCCCCAAATGCCGGAAGCACCGGAGGTGTTCCGGGGGAAAGACCCGGACACGGTGGTGCAGGAGGCAGCGCAGGACAGAATGCAGCTGGAACTGCTTAGCAAATCCAAAAGTGTGGCGCTGTATATCCTTGGCGCGCTGCTGTTGGCTGCGGGCGCGGCGCTGCTGTTTGTGCAGCTGATTATTGGCGGTTTTGTGTTGGCAGCGGGAATCGGCGCGTTGCTGCTGGGTGTTTTGAAGCAGAATAAGCAGAAGCAGCAGGCCAATGCGCTGACAGACCGCTACCGGGGTCTGCCCGCAGACCGCTGGGAGACGGCGGCAAACGCCTATGCTGAGAGCCAGAAAATCTATGCTGGGGCCTTGTCTGCCCGACAGGCAGAGCTGGCGGAATTAAACCGCCTGATGGAAGAAAACGATGCCGCGATTTCCGCCCTCACCGGCGGCGTGAGCATTTTCCGGTTTGAAGAAAACTGCAACCGGCAGCTGGAGCAGTACCGTACCCTGCAGGAACGCAAAAATGCCCTCCGGCAGGCCGAAGACGTGCTGCAGGCGCTCTCCGGCGCGGGTAGACAGGTTGCGCCGCCTGCATTTGAAGACACCCTTACTTACACGCCCCAGCAAACCCAAAAGCTGTTTGCAGACGCTACTTATGAGCAGCAGCAGCTTCGGCAGCGGCTGGGTCAGTGCCAGGGACAGATGGCGTCGCTGGGCAGCGAGGAAAGTCTGCAGGCCCAGATTTCTCAGCTGCAAAGCCGGATTCAGACCTTGGAGCGCTACTACGGCGCACTTACCCGTGCCCAGGAGGCGCTGCTACAGGCCACACAGGAGCTGCAGCGGCGGTTTGCTCCCCGCATTTCCCAGCGGGCGCAGGCGCTGTTTGCCCGTCTGACCGGGCAGCGCTATCAGCGCCTTACCCTGGGACAGGATATGTCCGTAGAGGCAGGCGCAGAGGGGGAAAACACCCTGCGGGGTACGCTGTGGCGCAGTGACGGCACAGTGGACCAGCTGTATCTTGCGCTGCGTCTGGCGGTGGCGGAGGAGCTGATGCCGGACGCGCCGCTGGTGCTGGACGATGCGCTGGTGCGCTTTGACGATACAAGACTTGCTTCTGCACTGGAGATTTTGCAGGAGGAATCCCGCCGCAAGCAGGTGATTCTTTTTACCTGCCAGAGTCGGGAAAAGGCGCTTTCTAAAGGGGAATAAATTGGTTTTCCAAACATAAAGATAAAATTGAGGTGAGTGCTATGGCATTACGGGAAGTGACGTATCTTGCCGTTGCGGTGAGAATTTTAGCAGCCGTGTTGGTTGGCGGTCTGCTGGGTTTGGAGCGGGGAATGAAAAACCGCCCCGCCGGCCTGCGGACCTATATGCTGGTGTGTGTAGGCTCGTGTATGATTATGCTGACCAACCAGTACATTTACCAGACCTTTGGAACCGGCGATCCGGTGCGTCTGGGCGCACAGGTGGTCAGCGGTATCGGTTTTCTGGGCGCAGGCACCATTGTGGTGACCAGACGCAACCAGATTAAGGGCCTGACCACGGCGGCCGGTCTGTGGACGGTGGCAGGCGTGGGTCTTGCCCTGGGCATCGGCTTCTATGAAGCTGCCATTGTAGGGGGACTTGCGGTGTTTGCGGTGATTACCTTAATGCAGCGTATGGATAACAGTATGCATCGCAAAAGTAAGCAGGTAGAGGCATATATAGAGCTGTCAAAGGATATTACACTGGGCGATTTCCTGCGTACCGTTCGGGAGAATGATATCAATATTTACAATGTGCAGCGGGAGCAGGGGGATGGAGAAACCTCCAGCCGCACCTATATCGCAACCTTAAAGGTCAAAAAACGCAGCAATCACGAGATGATTTTGGATTTGGTCCGAAACATTCCCGGGGTTGCATATCTGGAAGAGCTGTAAAAAACACCCGGCAGATACCTGTAAAATGAAAGTAGACACTCACACTTTTGTGAGTGTCTACTTTCATTTTACAGGGGCAGTGTGGAAAAGCCACACTGCCGTTTTTAACTACATTATCTCTTAACTCTTGCGTTGCCGCCCCAGACGCTCCAAACCACGTCCTCGTCAGCAGGCTGTGCATAGTCGGTCAGGAAGGTGGTAGCCAGTGCGCCGGAAGCCCAGCCGAACTGAATCCACTTCTCGGACTCCCAACCCTTCAAAATGCCGTAGAGCATACCGCCTACGAAGCCGTCGCCGCCGCCGGTGCGGTCCAGCACGGTGATACGGCGGGGCTCAACCACGTGCCACTCGTCGCCTGCCAGCATAATTGCGCCCCACAGGTGAGAGTTTACGTTCTCAACCTGACGCAGGGTGGTAGCAAATACGGAAGCATTGGGGAACTGGGCCTTCACCCGCTTGATCATCTCCTTAAAGGAGTCGATCTTGGCAGCGATGTCCTTACCGCCGGCCTCGGGACCCTGTACGCCCAGGCACAGCTGGAAGTCCTCCTCGTTACCAATCAGAATGTCGGCAACGGAGGCAATCTCGGTGAAGATATCGTGCAGCTCCTGCTCGCGGCCCTTCCAGAAGGAAGCGCGGTAGTTTAAGTCGAAGGAGATCAAAGTGCCGTACTTCTTAGCAGCGCGGGCCAGCTCCAGGCAGAACACGGAAGTGTCGTGGGACAGAGCGCCAATCAGACCGGACAGGTGCAGAATGCCTACTCCCTCCTGGCCGAAGATACGGTCCAAGTCAAAGTCCTTGATGTTCAGGGTGCGGCCAACCTCGCCGGCGCGGTCGTTGCACACGCGGGGACCGCGGGAGCCGTAACCGGAGTCAGCGATGTTGAACTGGTGGCGGTAGCCCCAGGGATCGCCCTGCTCAACTTCCTTGCCCTCGTAGACCATACCACGGGAGCGCAGGTCGCGCTTGATGAAATCAGCAACGGGGCTGTCCTTAACGAAGGTGGTCAGCACCTTGGTGGGCAGACCCAGGTAAGCGGAGATGGAAGCCACATTGGTCTCAGCGGAGGTTGCCTGCATCATAAACATATTGGAGGAGGCAACGGGCTGGCCGTTGGGAGGGGTGATACGAACGCCCATACTGGTAGGCACTACCAGTGCGTACTTGCAATTTTCACGAATCTTCATAACAGCTTTCCTTTCTATTATACGTCGTACTGGGTAGCGGAGGTGTTGCCGCCGTGACCGGTCCAGTTGGTGTGGAAGAACTGACCTCTGGGTGCATCGATACGCTCGTAGGTGTGGGCGCCGAAGAAGTCACGCTGTGCCTGCAGCAGGTTAGCGGGCAGGCGGTCGCAACGGTAGCCATCGTAGTAAGCCAGTGCGGAAGAGAATGCGGGAGTGGGCATACCCGACATCGCGCCCTGAGCAACCACCTTACGCCAGCCGGCGAGCAGCTCTTCAATCTTAGCGGTGAAGTAGGGGTCAAGCAGCAGGTTGGTCAGGTTGGGGTTGGCATCAAAAGCGTCCTTAATCTTGCCCAGGAATACGGAGCGAATGATACAGCCGCCGCGCCACATCAGAGCGATGCCGCCGTAGTTCAAATTCCAGCCGTAGGTCTTGGCAGCTGCGCGCATCAGAGTGTAGCCCTGTGCGTAGGAGACAATCTTGGAAGCCAGCAGTGCGCAACGGATGTTCTCAATCCACTGAGCCTTCTCCTCAGCAGTCAGCTTCAGTGCGCCTTCGGTAGCGGCGGGCAGCACCTTGGTAGCCGCAACACGCTCGTCCTTCATAGCGGACAGGCAGCGGGCAAACACAGCCTCGCCGATCAGAGTCAGAGGCACGCCCTCGTCCAGAGCGGCGATTCCGGTCCACTTACCGGTACCCTTCTGGCCGGCGGTGTCCAGAATCTTCTCAACGATGGGCTCACCGTCGGTGTCCTTGTAAGCCAGAATGTCGCGGGTGATCTCAATCAGATAGCTGTCCAGGTCGCCCTTCATCCACTCGGCAAATACCTCGTGCATTTCGTCATCGGACATACCCAGCAGATTCTTCATCAGGTGGTAGGCCTCGCAGATGAGCTGCATATCGCCGTACTCAATGCCGTTGTGGACCATCTTGACGAAGTGGCCTGCGCCGTTTTCGCCAACCCAGTCACAGCAGGGAGAGCCGTCTTCCACCTTGGCGCAGATAGCCTGCAGAATGGGCTTTACGCTTTCCCAGGCAGCGGGAGAGCCGCCGGGCATCAG
>JAZTWB010000018.1:0-2703 GCA_045635645.1 Faecousia sp.
TCGATAACCATCTGATTGGTGATCTGCAAAGCCTCGTCAATGGTCTTGCCCTTGACCAGCTCGGTGGCCATGGAGCTGCTGGCAATGGCGGCACCGCAGCCAAAGGTCTTGAACTTCACCTCGGTGATAACCTCATTGTCATCCACCTTCAGATAGATCTTCATGATATCGCCGCACTTGGCATTGCCAACCTCGCCGATACCGTCGGCATTTTCGATCACACCCACATTGCGGGGGTGCATAAAATGGTCCATAACAACTTCAGAATATAAAGCCATAGTGTGTTCTCCTGTTATAAAATATATTCCCGTTTGCCGTTTTGCAAATCCCGCCATACGGGGCTCATATTCCGCAGCAGCTCCACCACCTGGGGAACAACCTGCAAAATGTGGTCAATTTCTTCGTCTGTGTTTTCGTGACACAAAGACAGCCGCAAAGAGCCGTGGGCCACATCGTGGACGCGGCCGATGGCCAGCAGCACGTGGCTGGGGTCCAAAGAGCCGGAGGTGCAGGCAGAGCCGGAGGAGGCGTACACGCCCTGGGCGTCCAAAAGCAGCAGCAGGCTCTCGCCCTCGATGCCCTCGAAGCAGAAGCTTACGTTACCGGGCAGACGGTTTTCCCTGTCGCCGTTGAGGGCGCAGTGGGGAATCTTCTCCAAACCGGCAATCAGCCTGTCCCGCAGGGCGATGACCTTTGCGTTGTTCACCTTCATATTGGCGCAGGCATCTTCCATAGCTGCCGCCATACCCACAATGCCGGGCAGGTTTTCCGTACCACCCCGCTTGCCCCGCTCCTGCGCACCGCCTTCAATGAGGTTTACCATAGGAATGCCCCGGCGGACGTACAGCGCGCCCACGCCCTTAGGGCCGTGGAACTTGTGGGCGGACAGACTGAGCATATCGATATTCTGCGCTTTTACATCAATTTCCAGATGTCCAACAGCCTGTACCGCGTCGGTGTGGAAGGGAACGCCGGCGGTTTTGCACACAGCGCCGATTTCCCCGATGGGCAGCACAGAGCCGATTTCGTTGTTGGCGTACATACAGGTGACAAGGCAGGTGTCCTCGCGGATAGCGTCCTTCACCTGCTGAGCAGTGACGTTGTGACCTTCCTGTACGTCCAGCAAGGTGATTTCAAAGCCCTCTTTTTCCAGCGCATTTAGTGTGTGCAGAACGGCGTGATGCTCAAAAGCGGTGGAAATAATATGGCGCGTGCCCTTTCTTGCTCCGTAAAAGGCAGCAGAGCGAATGGCTTGGTTGTCGGATTCGCTGCCGCCGGAGGTGAAGTAGATTTCTCTTGCCTCGCAGCCTAAGCACTTGGCGACCCTTGCCCGGGCATCGTCCAGAACTTCCTTTGCCTCTTGTCCTACAGAGTGCAGGCTGGAGGGATTGGCGTAGTATTTTTCAAAGCACGGCTGCATCGCCGCAAGGGCGTGCCGGCTGATTTTTGTGGTAGCAGCATTATCTGCGTAAACTTGCATTTTGAGTCCTCCGAATATTTACCTACTTATTGTATGGGTAATATAGCATTATTTACCTATATTGTCAATAGGTAAATAGGACGCGGGGGAAATAATTTTGTAAGATTCTTCCGTTTTTTTCGACTTTTGCATAGGTTACATTTTCGTCGCCGAGGAATATTAACAGGGCAGAGAAAAAGGAGGGACGCATTATGAAAAAACTGGCAAACCGCGCAGGTATTATTATGATATGTGTATGGCTGCTGACGCTCAGTGTCAGCGCTGCGAAAATGCTCATACCCGTGGGACAGGTAGTGGGTTTGGAGCTGGGGGACAATACGGTGACCGTGGCGGCATTTGATGATGAGTTGGGCGTTTCGGCGATGAAGGCAGGGCTGAAGGTGGGCGACCGGATTTTACAGGTAAACGGTCGGGCAATCCATACTGCCGAAGATGTGCGCTATGCGCTGGATCACTCCGACGGAACAGTGGAAATGACCGTAGAGCGGGGTAAAAAATCCGGAACGGTCCGCTTTGCGCCCAATATCACCAGTGACGGACCGAAGCTTGGCATCTATCTGAAGCAGGGCGTGACCGGCGTGGGCACGGTGACTTGGTACGACCCGGACAGCGGAAAATTTGCCACATTGGGACACGGGGTAAACAATGCCCGGGGAGAGCTATTAAAAATGGTGTCCGGTACGGCGTACAAAGCGACGGTTTTGTCGGTGCGCAAGGGCTGCAGCGGCGACCCGGGACAGCTGATGGGTGCGCTGAAGGAGGCGCAGCCGCTGGGCACGCTTTACAAAAATACCAATCAAGGGGTTTTCGGCAGTACGAAATCCGGCTGGACCGGCGATGCGCTTCCCGTGGGCAGTATGGAGGATGTGAAGGCAGGGCCGGCAGTGATTCGCTCCACCGTAAAGGGAGATACCCCGCAGGAATATTCTGTGGAGATTTTAAAGGTTTATCCAAACGCCGGTGCGACGGGACGCAATATCCTGCTGCATATCACTGACCCGGCGCTGCTGGAAATTACCGGCGGCATCGTGCAGGGAATGTCGGGTAGCCCGATTATTCAAGACGGAAAACTGGTTGGCGCTGTCACCCACGTCCTTGTGAACGACCCCACCACCGGATATGGCATATTCATTGAAAATATGTTGGATGCTGCGGCATAATGAATTGCCCGTGGGGCATGATTTGGCCTTGCCATGATTTGCCCTTCGGGCATGATTTGTGCC